>JAICGL010000127.1 GCA_025923175.1 Acidimicrobiia bacterium | reverse complement strand
CTCGTCGATCACCGACACGTCGCCCCGGCGGTCGATCTCGGCGAAGTAGCGCCGCACGACGTCCTTGTTTCCTTCGGCGCCCATCTCGCCGACCCCCGTGACCACAGCGGACATCGAGAACTTTAAGGCGCCGGACCGGTCAGTGCCACCGCGAAGCGGCTTGCCGAAATTCAGCCATCGCGATGGCGGCGAAGCTCCTCCAGTTCGATGGCGACCCGCAGATCCTTCGGGCGCCCGAGGGCTTCCTTCAACGCGATCAGGTCGTCAAGCGACACGATCGGGATCGTCACACCGAAGCCGGCGATCTCGACGGCGCTGGCCCGCAGTTCGTCGTACGTTCCCCAAGGCTCCAGCACAAAGAGGAGGTCGACTGGCCCGGCGGCCGTGTCCAGCGACCAGGCCGTCGCCGAACCCAGGGTGCCGGGGTCACCATCCCAACCCTCGCCGCTCGCATCGAGTTCTCCGAGGGCAGCGCCCAGACGAGCGATGTTGTCGGCATCGAAGGCGCCCAGCACATCGACATCGGCGGTCGCCCCCGGCCATCCGTGCAGGATCGCTGCGATGCCGCCCACCACGACATAGCGAACGTCGTGCCGGGCGAGCGTCGTGAGCACGCGTCCGACATCGAGCGGCTGCCGAGCCGTCACCGCGACCGGTGCTGCTCGCCGAGCAGGTACAAGGCGGCCAGACGATCGTTCTCCTGCAGCCGGTCCTCGACGGAGAGGTCACCCAGGTCGCGGGCTGGAAGGCGGGGCTTGGCCACCGACATGCGCAGCTCGAGACCGCAGGCTTCGACGATCCGGGTGAGCACGGCGACGGTCGGCTCCATGCGCCCTTTCTCGATTCGGGCGATCGTCGATGGCGACACCCCGGTCGCCGCCGCCAACGCCCGCTGCGAGAGACCGGCCTGGCGACGGGCCAGGAGACAGACGGCATAGGCCGAAGAACGCGCCACATTGCAAGCATATATGCTCACAGCCTCACCTCATGGCTGGAACGGCCACACTGGCGAGCCGAAGAGCACAGCGAGGGGAAGGCCACCATGCGAGCAACGTTCATGTACGGCGCCAGCGACGTGCGCGTCGAGACTGTTCCCGACCCGGTCCTCCAGCAGCCTGGCGACGCGCTCGTGCGCATCGTCCGGTCCTGCATTTGCGGTTCCGACCTGCACCCCTACCACTCGATGCCCGCGAACCCCGAGGGCTCGCCGATGGGCCACGAGTTCCTCGGCGTTGTCGAGGACACCGGTGCCGAGGTCAGCACGCTCCGGGTGGGTGACTTCGTGATCGGCCCGTTCGCCTGGTCGGACGGCACGTGCGAGTTCTGCCGTGAAGGGCTGTACACGTCGTGCCTCCACGGCGGGTTCTGGGGCGCCGACGGTGTCGGCGGGGCGCAAGCCGAGGCGCTCCGCGTTCCCTTGGCGGACGGCACGCTGGTCAAGGTCCCGGGCATCGGAGAAGACGACGCTGTCCTCCCGTCGTTGCTGACCCTCTCCGACGTCTACGGCACCGGATACCACGCCGCCACGCAGGCGAAGGTCACGAAGGGCGACACGGTCGCGGTGATTGGTGACGGCGCCGTCGGCCTGCTGGCGGTGCTGGCCGCCAAGCAACTCGGCGCCGAGCGGATCATCCTGATGGGCCGCCACAAGGACCGCACCGACCTGGGCCTCGAGTTCGGCGCCACCGACGTGGTCGCCGAGCGCGGCGAAGAAGGCATCGCCAGGGTCCGCGAGCTCAGCGGTGGCCACGGCGCCCCCAAGGTCCTCGAAGCCGTCGGGCACATGCCGGCCTACGAGCAGGCCGTCGGCATCGTCCGCCCCGGCGGTGTGATCAGCCGGGTCGGCGTCCCCCAGTACGACGACGCGCCCGTCGGCTTCGAAAGCCTCTTCGGCCCGAACATCACCCTCAACGGCGGGCCCGCCCCCGTGCGCGCCTACATCGAGGAACTGCTCCCCGCCGTCCTCGACGGAACCGTCGAACCCGGCAAGGTCTTCGACCGCACCATCGGATTCGACGAAGTCCCCGACGGTTACCGGGCCATGGACGAGCGCGAGGCGCTCAAGGTGCTGATCCGACCATAAGCACCAACGTTCGCAGCAGGGCTAACCGGTCCTCGTCGCATCGATCACTCCTCGCTCGCGAACGGTCCGGGCATAGCCGCCGTTCCGCCCATGCGGAGCGATCACGGGCAACGGTGTCGCACGCCACTATCGGGCGGGCTGGGGGTCACGGACACTCGGACTGACGGCGTTGCCACGCCGGATCCGACCGTAGGCGCCGGCGCGCGCCCGGAGGCAGACGCCAGGAAAGGGCTCATGCGGCCGACGAGATCACTGGCGCTGGCCCTGGTGGCCATGGCGACTGCCGTCTTCATTGGCGTCGGCGTGCCGGTGGGGTCGCCCGAGCCGCCTCCAGCGGTGCCGGTCGCCCTCGAGGCGGAGGCGCCCTCCGCCGACGCGGTGGGAGGCGACAGCAGCGGGATGCCGGGGCCCGGCAGCGTTGGCTGCATCGGTGACGGCATCTCCGGTTCCCGGGTTCAGGCGCTCTACGCCGTTCCGGCCGATCTCACCGACCAGTCGTCGACCGTCGTCCCCGCCATCCGGGCCACTTATGCCCCGCGGATCGAGTGGCAGTTCAGTCAGTCGGCCGCGGAGACCGGCGGGGAAGCGCACGTCATCTTCGTGACCGAGCCCGACCCCGGCGGGGGCGGGTGCCAACTGTCGGTCCCGATCGTCCACCTGAGCAGCGCGGGCGACGACACGTTCGCCGCGACGATGTCGGAGTTGAAAGCCCTGGGATACAACCGTCCAGATCGGAAGTACCTCGTGTGGGCCGACAGTCCCGTCCTGTGCGGTGTGGCCAACTTCCACCCCGACGCGAGGCCGGGGCCCGAAAACCTGAACAACGCCTCCGAGGCGATGTATGCGCGGGTTGATACCGCCTGCTGGGGCGTCGGAGAAGGCCACGAGCTCATGCACACGCTCGGCGCCGTGCAGCCCGGCGCTCCGCATGAAGCCGGCGTCCACTGCTGGGACGAGCTCGACAACATGTGTTACGACTACGACACCGGCCACGGCTCCCCGGTCACGGTCTGCCCCGGCCGCAGCAACGACCTCTTCGACTGCAACCACGACGACTACTTCTACGCCGGCGTCCCGCCGCCATCGAACTGGCTGTCCACCCACTGGAACACCTGGAACAGCAACTGGCTGCACCGAGCGCCGCTCACGGTGCTGGCGACGGTTCCGCCTCCGATCACCGGCACGACGACCGGCACGGATCCGGAGCCGCCCCTGATCCCGTCCCCCCCGCAAGTGCCGCAGGCGTCGGGCTACTGGATGCTCACCGCTGATGGCCACGTCCACCCCTTCGGTGCCGCATCGTTCCTCGGACAGCCGTACCCGCTGGCCGTCGGTGTCCGGGCGGTGCACCTCGAACCCACCCCGACCGGCAACGGGTACTGGGTCCTCGACGACACCGGCCGCGTCCAAACCTACGGCGACGCCGACCCCCTCGGGTACGTCCCGGTCGGCGGGCTGGCCCGGGGCGAGCGGGCCGTCAGCCTGTCGGCCACCCCGACCGGTGACGGCTACTGGGTCTTCACCAGCCGGGGTCGGGTTGTCCGATTCGGCGATGCCGGGTTCTTCGGAGACGTCGCGACCGTGGCCTTGAACCGGCCGGTCATCGGATCAATCGCCACACCGAGCGGGAAGGGCTACTACCTCTTCGCCGCCGACGGAGGGATCTTCGCCTTCGGCGATGCCGCCTTCTTCGGTTCGACCGGCGGAATGCGGCTCAACCAACCGATCGTCGGCATGGCCACCACCCAGTCCGGCAAGGGGTACTGGTTGACCGCAGCGGATGGAGGCTTGTTCGCCTTCGGCGCTGCCGGCTTCCATGGGTCGATGGGGGCCGTCAAGCTGAACCGGCCCATATCCGCCGTGGTCCCCGGCCAAGCCGGATACCTGATGGTGGCGCAGGACGGCGGCGCCTTCGCCTTCGGCGACGTCCGCTTCTTCGGCTCTCTGGGCGACCGGCCGCCGGCGACCCCCGTCATCTCGGTCGCTCTCCGGAGCTGACGGCCAGGTCGCGGGCTGGAAGGCGGGGCTTGGCCACCGACATGCGCAGCTCGGAGCCTCACCTCATGGGTGGAACGGCCACACTGGGGAGCGTGACCTCCCCCCTGCCGGCGCACAGCCGGTTCTGACGGCTGTGGCTTCGGATTCTTCGACCGGATGGCCGTTCTGGGCGGCGACTGGCGATGACCGGATCGGCGAGGCGCTGCGGCTTGCCGGGCTGCGGCCGGGGGAGCGGTTCGTCGACCTCGGCTGCGGGGACGGGCGGGTGCTGCTGCGGGCGGCGGAGGACTTCGGCGCCGAGGTGCACGGATTCGAACTCGACCCCGGCCTGGCGGCGATCGCCCGGGACGTGCTGGCAGCGGCCGGTATCGACGGGACGGTGGTGGAGGACGACTTCGAGGCGGTGCCGATCGAGGCCGACGTGGTGTTCGCCTTCCTCAGCCCGGCGACGTTGCAACGGCTGCGCCCTCGCCTGGAGGCACTCCCACCCCATGCCCGGATCGTCACCACCGGCTATCCGGTGCCGGGCTGGCTGCCGAACAACCTCGGAGATCGGACGTACCTCTACCGGCTGCCCCCCGACGAGCAGCCGGTAGACCGCAACCAGCGGGGCTGGGTGAGCTTCGGCGCGCTGGTCAGCGTCACCCCGGCGGCTCCTGCGCTGGTGGCCGTCAAGGTGCAGACGGACGGCGGCCCGCTGACGGTCTCGGTGTCGGGCGCCGGGCTCGATGGCTGGCTGACCACCCGGACCGGCGCCGATGAAGCGGCCCCGGGCGAGCCTGTCGTCGTCGACCTCCGGTTCGAGCCGGCCCGGGAGGGCACGGAGGCATCCGGAACGCTGGAGGTGGACAGCGCCGGCAAGTTCCGCCTCTTCGCCGTCGCCGACGCCGGCGACCCTGGGATCTTCGGTCTCTCCGAGTCGGGCTGCGACCTCGTCGCCGACGCGATGGCTCGGGGTCGCCTAGCCCCGGTGCTCAACGAGGCCCGCCGGAGGACCTCCTCCGGGTAGCTCCATGGGGACGGTGGTCGTGCACGCCGACGAGGACCCATCCGATAGGCGTAGGGCGAGATCCGGGCCGCCAGGACTGCCTACGATGGCTCGGATCTGCCCGGCCCAGCGGCGCCGGCACATGGGAGGTCAGCATGTCGGTCTGCGTGGGGCAGCTGTGGCACTACCCGGTCAAGTCGATGCAGGGGGAGCCGGCCGACGAGGTGATGCTCGGCCCGGGGGGCGTGGTCGGCGACCGGGCCTACGGGTTCGTCGACGTCGAGGCAGGCCGGCTCATCAGCGCCAAGCACCCCAAGCGGTATGCCGCCATCCTGGAGTGCCGGGCCGCGTTCACCGAGCCGCCGCAGCTCGACGCCGGCCTGCCTCCGGTGCGGGTGACGTTCCCCGACGGGGTCACGGTGGACGGCGACCACGACGAGATCACCGCCCGGGTCGGCAAGCTCCTCGGCTGCGAGGTCCGTCTGGCCACCGTGGCCGTGGACGCCGACGTCCTCGTGGAGGAGGTGTGGCCCGACCTCGAGGGGTTCGGCCCGCACGACTTCTACCGCATGCTGCAGATCGGCACCGAGGCCGACGATCCCGCCGGCGAGCGCATGATCGGGTTCCGGCCGGCGATGGGCGCGCCCGGCACGCTCAACGACCTGGCGGCCATGCACGTCCTCACCACCAGCACCCTCGCCACTCTCGCCGCCGAGCACCCTGGCGGGCAGTGGGACGCCCGCCGCTTCCGGCCCAACATTCTCTTCGACGACGGAAACGGAGCCGGCGCCAACGGTGAGGACGGCTGGATCGGCAAGGATCTCCAGATTGGCGCCGGGCCGCGCATCCACATCGTGGCCTCGACGCTGCGTTGCATCATGACCACGCTCGGCCAGGCTGACCTGACCCGTGACCCCGAGGTACTGCGCACCATGGCCCGGTCCAACCGCCGCCCGTTCGGCGAGTTCGGCCTTTTCCCCACCGCAGGCGCGTACGCCGAGGTTGTCACTCCCGGCGCCGTCCGGGTCGGCGACTCCATCGCCGTCGAACCGTCGACGGTCACGGGCGGTCCGCTGGCCAACGTCATGGAGGCGATGTCGTTGGCGCTGCAGTCGCAAGCGCGCGGCTGACGGGACCGGCCAGGGAGTGGCTGACCGTCAAGGACGGTTATGCCACCAGTCGGGTCCTTGGGGGCTGGCGCACTCCAGATGGGCCCGGTCCCAGCCGGCCAGATCAGCGGCGGCGGCGTGTGCGGATTCTACGAAGCGGAGCAGCGTGGCCTGTGGGTCGGAGGCGGACGCGACGACCTCGTAGGGCAGGACGAACTCGCCGAGCCCCTCGAGCCACGAGGCGGGCGCGGGCTCGACCCGGGCAGCTGAGTATCCCTCCGGAGTGGGGTAGGCGTAGGCGTAGAAGATCGCCTGCTGGTAATCACGGTTGCCGGGCCAGAAGCCGCAGCTCGTCAGCTCGTGCGAGTACGCCTCCTGGGCCACGTCGTTCGGGAAGTTGGGCAGGCCGCCGGGGTGCGGTGGTGCGAGCCGCCCCGAGAAGCGGCTGACGGCCAGGTCGAAGCTGCCCCAGAAGAAGTGGACGGGGCTGGACTTGCCCAGGTAACCGGCTCGGAACCGGGTGAGGACCTGGTGCGTGTCGAGCAGGGCGCGCCACAGGGCCCGAGCATGGGCCGGTTCATACGTGGTGTGCTTGGTGTCGTCGGGGAACGGGATGGCGTCGGGGATCTCGTTGGGCTTGACGTTGATCTGCACGGGCATGCCGACCGACGCCATGGCTTCCATGACCTCGTCGTAGAACTGAGCTACGGACTTGGGTTCGAGGGCGATCGAGTGGCTGCGCCCGATGGTGGTCGACAGGTCGAGGCGATGGGTGGCGAAGTCGAAGGCCAGCTCGAAGGCCTCCGTGTCGTACGGCACCAGCGACGTTCGCAGTCCCGTCGACGAGACGTAGAGCGGCACGCTCCAGGAATGGTTCATCCAGGGGGATTGAACCATGCGGATCTTGCCCACCACCTGGGTCCAGAGGTGCAACGTCTCGAGCGTGTCAATCCATACCGGTGTGGCGGGGAGCTGAGACCAGGGCGTCATGTTCCTCCAGACCGTACAGCGCAGCGCCGTGTGACATGGAACGACGTCGTGGAGTCACAGATCGGACCGCTCGGCGGTCTTCCGCTGCATGAGAACTCCACTGACAGCGCTTCCTGCGGTTGTGCTCGCAACGTTCATGCCGGCCGTCGCCGCGGCGGAACCTGCTCGGGCCTGCAGAGCTTGGCGAAGTCGTGCCGGTTCTGCTCGTAGCCGGCCCGGCCTCGTTCGGTGGCGAAATAGAACTGGTACCACCATTGAAGCTCCGCCTGGGGCGGAAGGGGCATCCTGCCGGCCTGCTGGCTCCCGATCAGGTAGCCGCTCACGGACACGAGCGCCTTGCAGCGTTCGGGCCAGAGGGCGGCGACGATGCCCGCGGTCCGTGCGCCCCAATCGAACCCGGCCAGGATCGGCCTGTCGATCTTGAGCGCATCCATCAACGCCACGGTGTCGACGGCGAGCGCCGCTGGCTGGCCATTGCGAAGAGTGTCGGCGGACAGAAAGCGCGTGGTGCCATACCCCCGCACATAGGGGATGATCACCCGGTAGCCCCGCTGGGCCAACGCCGGCGCAACGTCCACGAAACTGTGGATGTCGTAGGGCCAGCCGTGCAGCAGCAGCACCGGTAACCCGTCGGGCGGACCGGCCTCGGCGTAGCCGACACTCAGGACTCCGGCGTCGATCTGCTTCAGGGCGCCGAATGGCCCCTGTCCCCCCGGCCCAGCGGACTTGACCTGTCCTAGGACAGCGGATGGTCTCGCCTCAGACGGGGAGCGTCCGCAGTCGGCGGTGAGGAGTCCGCTGGTGGCGCCGGTGGCGGCCATGGCGCCGATGGCCCACAGGACCAGGGACGAACCGCGACTTCAGTCGGCCGGGTCCCGAATCGTGAAGACGGCCACGAGGACCGTGAGGCCGATCAGCATGATGATCAAACCCAGGGTCTGCAGGTTGGGCCGACTCGCCGGGTTGTCGACACCCAGGGTCAGCGTGATGCCGAGCACGACCAGCGCCGTGCTGGCGCCTACCACGGCCCTCCAGAGCGATCATTCGTCTTACCATTCCCCTGACATTGACGGCGCAGGAAACGGCGGATCACGCCCAGGGGAAATCCCGGCAACGAATCGGCCCGTCATCCTCCCCAGGACTGATCAGCCGAGGCGCTGGTCGATGTAGCACCAGCGCCAGGCTTCGCCGGGTTCGACGCTGCGCATGACGGCGTGGTGGGTGGCTTCGAAGTGGGCGGTCGCATGGCGGCCGACGGACGAGTCGCAGCAGGCGACTTCGCCGCACTCCAGGCACATGCGCAGATGAACGGGCCGGGTGCCCTCCTCGATGCAGCGGCTGCAGGCAGGTTCCGCCGGCACCGTTTCGACGGGCCAGTTCTGCCGGAGGTGCCCACACGCGCCGGCGGTGGCAGCGACGAGCGGGGCGTCGGCCGAGGAGTCGATCAGGTCCTGGGGCTGGTCGAGTTGCGACTCCTCGATGTCGAGGATGTGGCGGACGCCGAGCAGGAGGTCCGCTTCGAGGAGTCCGGCGGCGCGGCGTTCCTGCACCGCGGCCCGCTCGGCGGCGATCATCTCCAGCCGGAGGCGGCGGTAGGCATCGCTCGGAGTCTCGTGCTCGCCGACGGCGCCAAGGCGCTCCCAGGAGCGATTGGCCCGATCCAGCGTCCGTTCCCGCAGCCGCGTGACCACGTCTTCCGGGGCCCCGGCGGCGAGCTCGTCGAGGCGGGCCAGGCCGGCCCGCGCTGCCTCCTGCAGCGCTCCGGCTTCCGCACGGGCGTCCTCGGCCAGGTCCGGGCCCCGCAGGCCCAACCGGCGGATGACCATCGGGAGAGTGGCGCCCTGGAGCAGCAACGTGCCGGCCACCACCGCGAAGGCGGCCAGCTCGAGCACCGCACGGTGCGGCGTCGACTCCGGGAGGGCGAAGACCGCGGCCAGGGTGACGACGCCCCG
>JAICGL010000126.1 GCA_025923175.1 Acidimicrobiia bacterium | reverse complement strand
CCTTGAAGTTGAAGGCTTTGGTGAGGAAGGCGATGGCGCCGCGGGCGTCACGGTAGGAGAGGCAGGGCCAGATCATCGTGTCGTTGCTCATGACAGAGAGGATGACGCCTCGGAGGCGGCCTCGTCTTGGAAGGATGGAAGATCTTCCGCCAGCAGCTCGCTCGGGGTGTCGGGACCGATGCTGACGATGAGGGTCATGTGCCGGGACGGCACGCCCCGGTGCAGGCCCGCCGGGAAGCCGGCCATCCGGTAGCCGCAGTACCGCTCGACATAGGGCCGCAGCGGCGGCAGCGGCTGCCCGACGACCCACTCAGAGCGCGGCTCGACCATCCCCGGCAGCCTACGGCGCGATCTCGCCGATGAGTTCCCGATCCGTGCGTCGTCCAAGGCCATGACGTTCGACGCGAGGAGGACCCATGCCCTTCCACCCGTATCTGTTCTTCGGCGGCAATTGCCGCGAAGCGTTCACCCGCTACGAGGAGATCTTCGGCGGCGACCTGTTCGTGATGGACGGGAAGGACGCCCCGCCGGGGGAACAGCAGATCCCGGCGGACAAGGCCCACTACGTCCTCCACGCCGCCCTCCAATTCGAAGGCCACCTGCTCATGGGATCCGACGACCCAATGTCGGAGAAGTTCGGCCCGGTGCAGGGAATGATGATCAGCTTCTCCACCCCCGACGTGGCGGAGGCCAAGAGGGTCTACGACGCCCTCGCCGACGGCGGCACGCAGACGCAGCCGATGATTGAAACGTTCTTCTCCCCCGCCTGGGGAATGGTGACGGACCGCTTCGGCACCCCCTGGATGGTCGGCGCCGACCAGCTCACCAACCCCAGCTGAGGCTTCCCGAATAGGTCGTCGAGCGCGGGCGGCGTCGTATCCTGTCGCCTCCGGAGGGAGGACTGGATGCCGCGCTTGTCCACACTGCCGCAGATCCAGCGCAACATGCTGGTGACCCGGGCAGTCGAGCTCAACGACGGGTCGCCGCGGGCGACACTTGCCCGGCCGCTGGCCGAGTCGACACTGGCGATCGTGACGTCGGCCGGCATCCACTGCCGCGGCGATGAACCGTTCGGCCGGGAGGATCCCGGCTACCGGGTCATCCCGTCGGACGTCGCCGCCGCCGACATCCTGCAGAGCCACAGCAGTCTCGCCTTCGACAAGACGGCCTTCATCCGGGACGTCAACGTCGTCTTCCCGATCGACCGCCTCGCGGAGCTCGTCGCCGAGGGCCGTGTCGGCCGCATCGGGCCCCGCCACTACTCGGTGATGGGTGCGCTGCCAGACATGACCGAGCTCCGCGACGTGACCGCTCCTGAGCTGGCACGCCGGCTGGTTGACGACGGCGTCGACGTCGTCCTGCTCACACCAACGTGACCGCTGTGCACGCACGCGGTCGGTCTGATCGCACGCACGCTGGAAGAGGCCGGGCTGGTGACCGGGGGCATCAGCATGATCCGGGAGCACACTGAGAAGGTCAAGCCGCCCCGGGCGTTGTGGGTGCCATTCCCCTTCGGCCTGCCCCTCGGGCATCCTGACGACGCAACGGAGCAGCGGGCAGTCCTCGACGCCGTCCTCGCCCTGATCGACGAGCCGGACGTCCCGGTCCTGCACGACTTCGCCGGTGACCTCGCGCCCGGCGAGACCGGCACTTCGATCCAGGCTGCGGCGGTCGAAGCGGCGCCGGTCATGCTCGACCTCGCCGACGAAGTGACGACGATGCGCCGCTACTGGGAGCAATGGACCGACCGATCGGGGCGAACCGCCGTCGGAGTGAGCACGGTCCCGCCGGTGAAGTTCCGCGGCGTCGTCCGCTTCCTCGAAGCGTTCGTCAAAGGCGAGCACCGCCCCCTGCCCGAGCAGGGCGAGACACCGCTCCCCCTGTTCATCCGCTACTGCGCCGACGACCTCCGCGTCCTCTACCTCGAAGCCCGCCTCGTGATACGCCCCGACGAGTCGCAGTCCGACACCCAGCGCTGGTTCTGGGGCGAGACCACCCTCGGCTCCTTCCTCCGAACCCTCCGCGACGTCATGAACGACTCCGACGACGACCTGATGCGCGGCTGCGCCTGGGGAATCGCCCGCTGAACACGTCCGCCGCAGCGCTCATAGCCGGCAATCCCGGACGGGCCCTCGTCGCCTCGCTGAACGACGTTGGAGTCGAAATCGACGTCTGTATGGTCGATCTCGACTCCAACGTTCCGATGGAGCGCACTCGGAACGTGCCGATCTGCGTGCTTTCGGACGGCTCCGAGAATCAGACGGGCTGGACTCCGAAGCCTCCGGGAAGGGCGTCCGCGATCGGGTTCAAGTCGTCCTCGACGCTCGTGAGGACCGGCCGTCCGAGACGATGGGCAACGGCGACGATGTGTACGTCGATCACATCGCTTGACTTCGATTTCCCGGCCAGCGCGCCGATTTGGTGCGCTTCCTCAACGGCGAAGGGAAGGACTTCGCAGCCTCGAAGGAACCGGCGCAACTGAGCCTGACGACCTGAGCGGCTGACCTGGGCAACAACCGGAGCGGTGGTCACTGGGGCGACACCAAGCTCGAGTCGAAGTCGATGATCGGCCCACACCTGGCGGTTGGACCGGTCGGCCGCGATGAGCGCTCCGGCGTCGTAGACCACGCTCATGCCGGACGGCGACGAGAACGACTCGGTACGGCGCTCAGCTCCCCAGCGACTCTCGCTCTGGCAGCGGCGAGCTCGGCATCGCTGAAGGCTCCGTGTTCTGCCTCCCACTCGGCGACCGCCGCAAGGCCATCCCGCACCAACAACTCACGGCGAGCCGCTGCGGTCATCCAAGCCGAAACGCTCACACCGTCCTCAGCGGCTGCCGCCAAGACCTTCTCGTGGACATCCGGATCGACCGTGATCGCAAGTTTGGGCGACGGCTTTCCCCTCGGCATACCGAAAGTCTACTACCATGGTAGGAGAGAAAAAGTGCCGATCTGCGCTCCCCCGCCTCGAACTCAGCGGATGGCTAACAGGGCCAGGTGGTGCAGCGAGTTGGCCAGGTGGTCGGGAGGGAACGGAGGGAACTGGATGTACGACCGGACGGAGTCCGGGACCGCCGACCAGTCGTAGGTCAGGGTGACACTTGTCTTGGACGGGCCGGCCGGGGCGAGGTCGTAGCGCCAGGTCCAGCCGCCAAATTCCAGGCCGTCGCCGGCGTCATAGCCAGGCTTCCAGGAGATGGCGCTCGGCGGGTCGAACGCCATCACCTGGTTGATCATCTGGTAGGCGCCGTCCGGATGGTTTTCGTGGTACATGGCCATCCGGAAGGTCTGCCCGGCCGCGGTCAACGGTTGGCTGTCGAGCGACTCGGTGACCCAACCAGTGCCGTCGATCGCGGCGTGCTGGGCCGGGTCGGCAAGGACGGCGAAGACAACCTCCGCCGAGGCATCGATGACGGTGGTGGCGCTAACGCTCTCGTCGGCCATGTCGTTGCCCTCTCATAGATGAGCCTGCTTCCGGTTCTGACGGTGGCCGAGATCGGAACTCATCGCTTGCCTCGGCGTGGCGGCTACGTATCCGTTCTGACCCAGTCGGCCGGCAGGCCCACAAAAGCGCCGTGGTGGGCGACGGCCTCTTCGACGGCTGTGGCTTCGGGGCCGCTCAATGGCCGAGCCAACGGCGTGCAGGAACATCACCTGGCCGCCGGGCAGCCGGCCGGCCAGGTGGTCGATGTCGAGCAGGTCGCGGCTCTCCCGGTAGGCGACGACGTACTCCGGGGAGACGCTGGTTGCGCAACCGCAGCCGGGCGATCCGGTGCCGGGGATCGGCGCCGGGAGAGCTCAACGGCTCAGGCGCTGGAAGGTACGGACTGCCAGGGGCAGGGTCAAAGCGGTGATCACAACCGGCCACATGATGGCCATGAGCATGGCATGTTCGCCGATCCAGCCGGACGGGTCAGCGCCGGGGTTCCCGAACAGCGAACGGGTGGCGGTGATGGTCGACGACAGCGGGTTCCATTCGGCGACCGCCCCCAGCCAGCCGGGCATGAGCTCGGGAGCGACAAAGGCGCTCGACAGCATCGTGACCGGATAGAGGAGCCCGAAGATCCCGTTGGCTGACTCTGCAGTCTTGGCCTTGAGGCCGAGAAAGATCCCGATCCACAGGAAGGCCAGCCGCAGGAGGAGCAGCAGCCCGATGCCGGCGGCCGCCTCGGCCAGCGAGCCGTGCCACCGCCACCCCACCGCCAACCCGCAGGCCACCATCAGCCCGAGGCTCAGGATCGAGTTGATCATGTTCGCCGTGCAGCGGCCGAGGAGCACCGCCGACGGGGCGATCGGCATCGACCGGAACCGGTCGGTGACGCCCTTGGCCAGATCGGCCTGCACCGCCACCACCGTCTCGCCGATGCCGAAGGCTACGGTCTGGGCGAACATGCCCGGCATCAGGAACTCGCGGTAATTGCCGCCGCCCGGGACGATGATGCCGCTGCCGAACACGTAGGCGAAGAGCAGCACGAAGACGATCGGGAAGATCAGGCCCCAGATGATCATCTGCGGCTCCCGCACCCACTGGGCCATGTCGCGCTGGGCAATGAGCCACGAGTCGCGAACGACCCACCGCAGCCGCTCGAAGCTCACCAACCGGGGGATGGGGGTCAGGGTCACGTCCATCAGGCGGCCACCTCCTGAGCCGCTCTCGTCGTGTCGTCGGACGGCCCGGCCGGAGCCGGCCCACCCGGATTCGGTTCGGCCCGGTGGCCGGTGAGACGGAGGAACACGTCGTCGAGGGTCGGGCGGCGCAGCCCGATGTCGGCCACCTCGATCCCGGCGTCGGCCAGGAAACGGACGACCTCGGTAAGCGCCGGTACCCGCTGAGCGACCGGCGCGCTGATCCGGCGGGTCTCTTCGTCGACCTCGGGCGCAGCGCTCGCCACGCCGGCCACGATGCGCGCCGCCGCCGCCAGGTCACGCTCGGCTTCGACGACCACGTCGAGCCGGTCGCCGCCAGCCTGATCCTTCAATGCGGCGGGTGCGCCCTGCGCGATCACCCGGCCGTTGTCGATCACCACGATCTGGTCGGCCAGCTGGTCGGCCTCGTCGAGGTACTGCGTGGTGAGGAGCACCGTCGTGCCCCCGGCCACCAGCGAACGGATGGCCGACCACACCTCGTTGCGGTTGCGGGGATCGAGGCCGGTCGTCGGCTCGTCGAGGAACAGCACCCGCGGCCGGAGGATCAGCGTCACGGCCAGGTCGAGCCGGCGGCGCATCCCGCCGCTGAAGTGCTTGATGGCTTTGCCGCCAGTGTCGGCCAGACCGAACTGGGTGAGCAGCTCGTCGGCCCGGCGCCGGGCGTCGGCCTTGCTCATCCGGTTGAGCCGGGCGAACAGGACGAGGTTCTGGCGGGCGGAGAGGATCTCGTCGACCGCCGACTCCTGGCCCGACAGGCCGATGCGGCTCCGTACCTCGTGCGCCTGGCGCACGACGTCGGCGCCGGCCACGAAGCCCTGTCCGCCGTCGGGCCGCAGCAGCGTGGCCAGGATACGGACGGCCGTCGTCTTGCCGGCGCCGTTCGGGCCGAGGAGGGCGCAGACGGTGCCGGCCGGCACCGAGAGGTCGAACCCGTCGAGGGCGCGCTTGTCGCCGTACTGCTTGATGAGGTCGTGGGCTTCGATTGCGGGCAAGGGTCGCCTCCGGTCGCCGTTGTCCAAAGGGGACGGATCGGACAAAAATTCCGTACGCTGTACGGAGTTCTAGAGTTAGAATAACGTACGCTGTACGGAGTGGCAACCAAATTCTTCGGGACGGGGCGATGACCGAATACGCCGGGCGAGGGGACCCCCGCCGTTCGATGACGCTGCTGTGGGGCACGGGCGAGCCTCCCGGCCGGGGGCCGAAGCCCGGGCTGACGGTCGACGGCATCACGGCCGCCGCCATCGAGGTGGCCGACACCGAAGGTCTGAGCGCGCTGTCGATGCGCCGGGTGGCCGACCAGCTCGGCAAGAGCCCGATGGCGCTCTACACCTACGTCCCCGGCAAGGCAGAGCTGCTCGATCTCATGCTCGACCGGGTCCTGGCCGAGCTGCCGACGGAGTACCCCGTTCAAGGCGACTGGCGGGCGGCGGCCGAAGCGGCGGCCCGCACCTCATGGGCCTTCTACCAGCGTCACCCCTGGGTGCTGCAGGTGTCGGGCGCCCGAGCCGCCCTCGGCCCCCATGAGTTCGACTTTTACGAGAGCCAGGTCCGCCTGTTCGACGGACTCGGGCTCAGCGGCGTGGAGGTGGCCCGGACGGCCAACGTGTTCGTGAACTTCGTGCGGGGGGCGGCGAAAGCGGTGTCGGACGCCCGGGCCGCCGAGCAGGCCACCGGGGTCAGCGACAACGAGTGGTGGACCGCCCGGGCGCCGTTCCTCGAAGAGCTCGGCCCCGACATCTGGACGGACCGCTACCCGACGATCACCCGCCTTCAGGAGGAACACGCCTTCGACCAGTTGGATCGGCCCGACGACACGACGCCCTACCTGGAGCAGGAGGCGCTCGATGCCTTCGAGTTCGGCCTCCAGCGGCTGCTCGACGGCTTCGAAGCGTTCATCACTACCCGGCAGGGGCGGCGCGCGCCGGTCAGTCGAAAGCGAGACCGGCAAGGGTGACACCGCGGTGGGCGGCGAGGCGTTCGGCCTGTTCCTCAAGCGCGGTGCGGTCGGGCTTCGTGAGCCGCGTCCACGGCTCGATGGCCAGGCGCAACCGTTGGCCCGAAGTGCGGGGGCGCCACAAGGCCACGACGTCGCCGTTGGCGACGACGGCACCCGGCCGGCCGATGACGGGCCACAGCGCCTTGCGTCGCTTCTCATCCGTCACCAGTACCGTGCGGTCGCGGAGCTGGAGGTACGGGTCGTAGGGGCCGAGGAGGCGGAGCGTCTTCGCCGCCCCCGCATCCGCGGTCAGCGCCTCCGCATCCTTGGGCAGGATGAAGCGGCGCTGCGCCCGCGCGGTTGACGCCGCTTCGCCCTTCACCCGGATCTCGACGGCGTCGGCCGGCCATGCCTGTTCCACGTCAGCCTGCCGGGCGTCGAGGAACTCGGCGGCGTCGCGGATCCGCGCCGGGCCGTAGAAGCGCAGGTAGTTGCGGACGACGTCGAAGCGGGGCTCGGCCTCGTCTCCGAGGTGGCGGTACATCGGCGGCTTCAGGCCTTTGATGCGGTGCAGCACCGGCGGTGACGTGTCCGGCTCGAGTTCGAGGCCGGCCTGCAGCGCCGCCATCCGGAACGGGTTCTCGTAGATGTGGATGGCGTTGCAGGGTTTACACGACCGCAGGTAGGGCTGGTCGACGACCTCGGTCAAGCGGCTCGACACCTCGCCCTTGACGGTCGGCGTGCGCACGATCTTGCGCTGGTGCCCGGCAATGGCGCGCAGCGCCTCGAGGGCCGGGATCCCGGCCGCTTTCAACGGCTTGTTGGCGTCGAAGATGCGCTTGCCGGCATCAGTCTCCGACATCGGCGCCGTCGCCACCGCGATCGCTTCGACGTCGCCCCGCCGGTAGGCATGCGGAGCTCCCCGCAGCGTCCAGGCGTAGACGAGGTCGACCGGCGATGCAGCTGCACCGCGGATGGCGAGGGCCCAGGCGGCGCCATCAGGCCCGGTGTCCTGCACGCCGTAGTCGAGGAGGGCGACGTCGCTGCCCTTCCCGCCGACCGCAGGATCGCGATCGAGTTGATGGCGACGGAACCGGAAGTGCCGCAGCGCGTCGGCGCTGACCGTCACCGTGGTCATGACGGCGCCGGCTCGCCGGGAAGGTCGTCGAGGATGTGGTGGGGGCCGGGGCCGCGCTCGGCCAGCTCGTCGCCGGGGTTGTAGAGCCGGCAGATCTTGAGGGACAGGCAGCCGCAGCCGATGCAGCCCGTCAGCCGGTCGCGGAGGCGTTCCAGCAAGGCGATCTGGTGGTCGATGCGGGGGCGCCAGGCGGTGGACAGCCGCTCCCAGTCCGCCTTGGTGGGCGTGCGGTTGTCGGGCAGCGACGCCAGGGCGGCCTGGATTTCGTCGAGGGTCAGGCCGACCTGCTGGGCGACCCGGATGAACGAGACCCGGCGGAGCGTCTCCCGGGCGAAGCGGCGCTGACCGCCGCTGGAGCGTGTCGCAGAGATGAGGCCCTCGGCCTCGTAATAGCGCAGCGCAGAAGGGGCCACCCCGGTCCGCTCGCTCAAGGCGCCGATCGTCAGGTACTCCTCCATCGCTCTGAAGAAGTTAGCCGGGAATCCCTTGACTTCAAGTTCACTTGAACATTTACGGTACGAGTGAGCCTTCAAGAAGAGAGGAAGCGCACGTCATGGACAGCCCCATCCGAGTCGCCATCATCATCGGCAGTACCCGGGAGGGCCGCTTCGGCCCGACAGTCGCACGGTGGTTCGCGGAGCAGGCCGCGCAGCGCAGCGACATGGTCGTCGACGTCATCGACCTGGCCGAGATGGATCTGCCGGCGGCCTACCCGAGGCAATTCGGCCCCGAGGTGCAGGCCTACCTCGCCCGGCTCGACGAGGCCGACGCCTTCGTGGTGGTGACCCCGGAGTACAACCACAGCTTCCCTGCCGCGCTGAAGCAGGCGATCGACCTCGGCAAGCGGGAGTGGCAGGCCAAGCCGGTGGCCTTCGTGTCCTACGGCGGGATGTCCGGCGGGCTGCGGGCCGTGGAGCACCTCCGCCAGGTGTTCGCCGAGCTGCACGCCGTCACCATGCGGGACACCGTGAGCTTCCACAACTACCGCCAGCAGTTCGAGCCTTCGGGCGCACCGGTCAACGTCGCCGGGACCGCCGCCGCCGCCAAGATCATGCTCGACCAGCTGGCCTGGTGGGCCCGGGCGCTGCACGACGCCCGGGCCGAGCGCCCCTACGCTGCCTGAGAGTCGAGAAGGAGAACTGCCATGACCGTCCAGCTCAACCACACGATCATTCCGGCCAAGGACAAGAAGGAGTCGGCCCAGTTCCTCTCGGAGATCCTCGGGCTCCCCGAACCCTTTCCCTTCGGTCCCTTCCAGGCCGTCCAGGTCGACAGCCTGACGCTCGACTACGTCGAGGTCACCGACAAGGAGATCGAGCCCCGCCACTACGCCTTCCTGGTCAGCGAAGAGGAGTTCGACCAGATCTTCGGGCGGATCCAGGAGCGGAAGATCCCCTACTGGGCCGACCCTCACGCCACCCAGCCCCAGGAGATCAACCACAACGACGGCGG
>JAICGL010000125.1 GCA_025923175.1 Acidimicrobiia bacterium | reverse complement strand
CCGCAGTCGCCACAGAACCGCCGGCCTTGCCGGTTCGCCGCGCGACAACGAGGACAATCGACTTCGCCCGCCCTTCGGCCGTCGACAGGTCTGCTGGGACTTCGGGAATCTCAAGAATAGAGACGCAACGGCTCGGCAACCCACCTGCAACCAAGGATCCGTCGTCACCCGCACATACCTTCTGTCTCCAGGGCGACATCGGCGTGTACAGCCAACCAGCGGCCCAAGACTCCGTTGAACCCCTCCTAGAACGGCACCTCCGAGCGGCCGGCGATCGGCGTTCCTGTGCGGCGGACGGCTGGAGCGGAGGAACACCGGTAGTGGAAGCGTCCCACCGTGGGGTGCGACCGGTCGCGCTCGGCGAACAAAGACGGCCGTGAATACCCCTTCCACTGCAACCGGTCGCGCACCATGGTGGCGATCGGCCCGGTGTCTGAGCGCCACCCGTGGCGCTTGAGGCCCCATAGGGGCGGCCCTGGGCGCAACCGGTGGCACTACTTAGGGCCTCAAGGAAACAGCGCTGGAATGCCGGGTACGGGCGCAGCGGCGCGGTACCGATCTGGGGAAGGCTGCGGCAGCACGATCTCTAGGGTGGCGCCATGAGCGAGAACGACATGCCGTGGGAACCGCCGTTGGCCGGCAGCGAGGTCGAGCATCTCGTCGGGGCGCTCGAGCGGTTGCGGACGACCTTTCGGTGGAAGGCCGACGACCTTGACGGAGCCGGCCTGCAGGCCCGCATCGGCGCATCGTCGCTGACCATCGGTGGCTTGCTGAAGCATCTGGCATGGGCGGAGGACGTCACGTTCGTCGCCAAGCTGCGTGGGGAACCGATCGGCGCGCCGTGGGAGGGGCGTACCGAGGAGGACTGGGAGTTCACCTCCGCGGCAGATGACACCCCGGAACAGCTCTACGCCTTCTGGGACGACGCCGTTGAGCGGTCCCGGGCGAGCCTCGACGCCGCCCTCGCCGATGGCGGGCTCGACCAGCTCGCCCACATCTCAGGGGCTGACGGCGTGCATGCCAGTCTGCGCCGGCTGGTGTGCGACCTGATCGAGGAGTACGGCCGGCACACCGGCCATGCCGACCTGCTCCGTGAGGCGGTCGACGGAACCGTCGGTGAGGACCCGCCGCCCGGGTGGCGAGCCCGGTCGGGCCGGGCGGGCTAGGGGAGTGCGCCTCCCTCGGGCCCGGCCCCTTGGGGCCCGCCCGGGGGTCGTTTCCGGATACGGCCCGACGCCGATTTTACCGCCCCCTTGGCGACTCGCCCTGCCTGCTCGGCGCCCCGTTTCGTCTTCTCGAACGCCTGCGCCGCCCAGGCGTACTCGGTGCCGAGAATGGCGAAGCCCACGGCGATGACGAGGATTCCGGGACCGGGTAGCACCAGCATGGCCAGCCCTGCGGCCACCACAGCCCCGCCAACCACGGTGACTGCGATCCGCTTGGAGCTACGACCGATGAACCGGATGATCTCTATCGGCTTCGAACCCATGAAAAAAGAGTCTATGGGGCAGGCATTCACCATTTTCTTCGCGCGGAGCGCCCACAATGGCGGGATGCGGACGAAGCGGATCTCGTTCCTCCTGGCGCTCGCGGCCCTGGCGACCGCCTGCCGCGGCCCGGTCGAGTTGGCGTCGGAGCGTCCGATCGCCGCGGTGGCGCCGGACCCGGCTGCTCCCGCTCCGACTGCCCGCCCGTCGTCGCCGGCCGCGGGAACGCTTTCACCGTCGTACCGGGGGGCGGCGGCCACGCCGACCGGTGTGGTGGTGCCGGTCGTCGGTCACACCACCCGTGGCTGGGTGGTGGGGACCCCCTGCGGCGGCACCGTTTCCGTGGGGTCGCTCCAACCCTTGGACGGCACGGTCGTGCTCGACGCCGGCCACGGTGGGAAGGAAACGGGAGCGATCGGTCCGCAGGGGAACAAGGAGAGCGCCTTCAACACGGCGGTGGTGGCCCACGCCCGCCGCGCGCTCGAGGCGGCAGGAACCGGCGTCGTGCTGACCCGCACCGGCGACTACCGCATCGCCATCGCCCCCCGGGCGGCCATCGTCGCCGCGGTCAAACCGAAAGCCGTGGTGTCGATCCACCACAACGCCTCGTCGTCGAGGGTGCGGAGCGTCCCGGGGACCGAGGTCTTCCACCAGGCGGTCGGTGCGAGCGCCGCCGAGTCGCGCCGGCTCGCCGGTCTCCTCCACGAAGAGGTGACGGCCACGCTCGCCCGCTATGAGCTGACGGAGTGGGCGGCCACGCCTTGGGCCGGGGTCAAACCTCGCCGCAACGCCCAGGGTGACGACTTCTACGGCATCCTGCGCCGCACGCAGGGGACGCCGACCGCCCTGCTGGAGGTGGGGTTCATCTCCTCCAAGGCGGAAGAGCGGCTCTACGCCCGAGCCGACGTGCAGAAGGCGGTCGGGCAGGCCGTCGCCCGCGGCGTCGTGCGCTTCCTCAGCACCCGCGACCCAGGCAGTGGCTTCATCACACCGCCCCGCCTGGCCGACGACAACCGCTCCGGCGGCGGCACCGAAAACTGCCAGGACCCCCCGCTCGGGTGAGTTAGCTTGGCGGGCGTGCCTGCCAAGACTCGCCGTACCAAGAGACCGCCTGCCCCTTCCTTCGCCGTCGAGCGGTTCCGGCTCGACAACGGGCTGCGGGTCGTGTTGATGCCCGACTCGTCGGCGCCGACCGTCGCTATCGCCGTCGTCTACGACGTGGGGTTCCGGTCGGAGCCCGAGGGGATGTCCGGCTTCGCCCACCTCTTCGAGCACCTCATGTTCGAGGGTTCGGTCACGCTCGAGAAGGGCCAGCACGACAAGCTGGTGACCGGCAACGGCGGGGTGATGAACGGAAGTACCCGGGCCGACTACACCAACTACTACGAGCAGCTGCCCTCCAACGCCCTCGAGCTCGGCCTGTACCTCGAGGCCGACAGGATGCGGGGACTGCGCCTGACCGATGAGAACGTCCAGAACCAGATCGCCGTCGTGAAAGAGGAGATTCGGGTCAACGTCGTCAACCAGCCGTTCGGCGGCTTCCCGTGGATCCTCCTTCCGCCGGTGATGTTCAAGACGTTCGCCAACGCCCACAACGGCTACGGCAGCTTCGTCGACCTCGAAGCGGCGACGGTCGACCAGGCGTCGGACTTCTTCGACCTGTACTACGCGCCCGGCAACGCAACGCTCGTCGTCGCCGGCGACCTCGATGTCGGCAAGACGAGGGAGATGGTCGAGCACCACTTCGGGACCGTCCCGGCCCGCGCCGTTCCGCCCCTCGGGTCGTTCACCGAGCCCCCTCCCAAGAAGGAGCGCCGGAGCGTGCACGAGGACCCGCTGGCGCCGCTCGGCGCCGTGGCCGTCGCCTATCGGGTGCCCGACCCGATCAACCAGTTCGAGGACTACGTGGCCTCGGCCGTCCTCACCGACCTGCTGGCGGACGGTACCGCCTCCCGTCTGTACCAGCGGCTGGTGAAGCGGGATCAGCTGGCCACCCACGTCGGGGGGATGCTGGGCACCTTCGGCGATCCGTTCGACATGCGGGACCCGACAATGCTGCAGCTGCTGGCCTACCACCCGGGTGGCAGCATCGACCCGATCCTCGACGCCCTCGACGAGGAGCTGGCGGCCGTCGGTGCCGGCGCCGCCACCGAGGAGGAGGTCGACCGGGTGGTGACGACCATGACCGCTCAGACCATCCGCCGGGTCGACGACATCATGAACCGGGCGCTGGTCGCCGCCGCCCTGGAGCAGCAGCGGAGTCGCGCCGAACTGCTCGGCGAACTCCCCGGCCTCTTTGCCGCCGTGACGCCGGATGACGTCACCCGTGTGGCGGCCGAATGGCTGCGGCCCACCAGCCGGGCGGTGCTCGAGGTCGTCCCGGGAGGCCCGCGATGACCGCCACCGCCTCCATCCCGGCCGCCGTGCCGAAGGTCGGCAAGTTCCGGTCGACCAAGCTGCCGGCGGTCGACGAGCGCACGCTCGACAACGGACTGCGGGCGCTCGCCGTCCGCAAGCCCGGTGTTCCCCTGATCCAGGCCCGCCTCGTGCTCCCGGCCCCCCGGCCGAAGGCGACCACGGCCGACCGGGCCAAGCAGATGGTGCTGGCCGAGACGCTGCAGTCGGGGACGCAGCACCGCGACAGCGTCGAAGTGGCCGAAGCCCTCCAGCGGATGGGGGCCAACCTCCACGTCCGCGCCGACAGCGAGGACCTCCGCCTCCAGGGCGCGGCGCTGTCCCCGTCGCTGGCCGACTACCTGGGGCTCATCGCCGAACTGCTGGCCGAACCGGCCTTTCCCAAGGGGGAGGTGGAGATCGAGCGGGCCCGCAAGGCGCAGGAGGTGCTGCTGCAGCGTTCCGAGCCGGCGATGATCGCCCGCACGGCGTTCAAACGGCGGCTGTTCGGTGAGCACCCCTATGCGGGCGGCCTCCCGGAACCGGAAACCGTGGCCGGAATCACTGCCGCCGACCTGCGCCGCTACTTCACCTCGCTGGTCTCCGCCCGGAACGGGTTCCTGATCCTGGTCGGCGACCTCCGCCCAGCCAAGGCGCTCGATGCCGCTGAGGCCGCCCTCGGGTCCTGGACGGGCGCCGCAAAGGCGTCCCGACTGCCGGCCCTTCCGGCGGTCGAGTCCGGCCCGATCCTGCTGGTGGACCGGCCGGGCGCGGCGCAGAGCAACATCCGGATCGGCGGCCCGGCCCTCACCCGTCGCGACGCCGGCCTGCCCGCGCTGCTGCTGGCCAACATGATCTACGGCGGCTACTTCTCGTCGCGCCTCGTGGAGAACATCCGGGAGCGCAAGGGCTACACCTACAGCCCCCGCTCCTGGATCGACCATCAGCCGCTCGGCTCGGTGCTCACCATCCAGGCCGACGTCGGCACCGAGGTGACCGCTCCGGCGCTGCTGGAGATGCGCTACGAGCTGGGCCGGATCGCCACCGTGCCGGTGAGCACCGACGAGCTCGATGCGGCCCGCCGCTACCTCATCGGCACGACCGCACTGTCGACCCAGACCCAGTCCGGCCTGGCCGAATACCTCCAGACCCTCAGCCTCGCCGGCCTCGGTCTCGACTACCTGCGCGAGCTCCCAAAGCGGCTGGAGAAGGTGACGGTCGACGATGTCCGTGACGCCGCCGCCGAGTACCTTGCCCCCGCCCGCCTCCCGACGGTGATCGTCGGCGACACGAAAGCAATCCGCGACTCGCTCGAGACCCTCGACACGGTCGAAGACGCCCCCCAGCCCTGACCCGGAGGATCATCACCCATGTGCCGTCGCAAGACATGCCGCTCCTGCGGCAAGGCGACCTGGGCCGGCTGCGGCGCCCACGTCGAACAGGTGCTGGCGGGCATCCCGCAATCGGACCGCTGCGCCTGCCCGCCTGGCCAGAAATCCGGCGGCGGCCTGTTCTCCCGCCTTTTCGGCAGGCGCCCGCCCGACTGAACTGACTCGCCCTCGTGACTCAGGACAGCCGGAAGAGACGGAACTGCGGGTGTTCGACGTCGAGGACGTCGACGGTCGAGAAGCCGGCGTCGGCGGCGTAGGCACGGAGGGTGTCGGCGCGGATGACGGTGCCCGTTCCGGCACCTCCGCCCTGCATGCTGACTGCCAGGCAATGGAGAGTGCTGAAGGCGTAGAAGAGCCGCTCCATCTCTGAGGCCGGCACCGTGAACGCATCTTCGGTGCGCTCGTCCACGACCAGCACGGCGCCACTGTCGCCAGCCAGGCGCTTCATCGTGCGGAGGATCCCGACCGGGTCGGGTACGTCGTGGAGCATCTCGATGGCCATGACCAGGTCGTAGTCGCCCTCCACTGAGGCATCGGCCGCG
Organism: Acidimicrobiia bacterium; assembly: GCA_025923175.1. Taxonomy (GTDB): domain Bacteria; phylum Actinomycetota; class Acidimicrobiia; order IMCC26256; family BP-133; genus BP-133. The sequence continues at coordinate 3,381 of JAICGL010000125.1, read as the reverse complement.
TCCTGCACGTGGAAGCGCACCCGGTCGCCGAGACCGGCGTCGGCGGCGCTCTTCCGGGCCACCCCGATGGACGCTTCGTCGAGGTCGTAGCCATCGATCTCGACGTTGGGATACGCCTTGGCGATCGTGATCGCCGCCAGTCCCTCGCCGCATCCGATCTCAGCGATACGAACCTGTTCGCCTTTGGTCAGCTTCGCCTGGACGTCCGGCAGCGCCGGCAGCCACGTCTGGGTCAGGTGGTTGACGAACACCGGCCGGGTGAACGCCGCCTGGATGTCGTGCAAGTCGAAGAGCCCGAACGCAGCACCCGTGCCACTGCGGAACTCCTCGACCATGATGTCGAGCGCCTTGGCCATCCACGGCACGACAGCGGCGCATGGCTTCATGCACGCCTCGCTGTCGTCGTCGATCAGGACATGGGCGTGCGCGTTGGGCAGCGTGAACCTCCGCTCGGGGATCGGCGCCGCCGCGTCGTCCACCTCGACGACACCGGCGACCGCCTGCTGCTCGAGCCACTCGCGGGCGTAGCGCTCGGCGATCCCCGCCGACTCCGCCAGTTGCGCCGCAGTGACGGGACCGGCCCCCGCCAGCGCCTCGTACAGCCCGAGCCGAACACCGAGCTCGACATTGGCGAGCTCCATGGACGCCAGACACGCCATGAAGAGGTTCCCGGCAAACTCCTCGACCTTCGCCCCATCCTCCGCCGTGAGCTCGTAGTCCATCGTCGCCCTCCTGGCCGCATCCAACGAGAAGTAGTCCCGCTACGTCTCGGCGACGTTACATGCCTACCTCGTTTCCTTCTTCTTTGGAGGGAAGAGCGTTCTGGTGATGGCCTGCACGAGGAAACGGGCGTGTACGAGGTCGTTTCGGACCTCGGCTTCGGTGACGGGGCGTTCCTCGTACTCGGTGTCGTTTCGGGTTCGACGCATGCGGTCCAAATGTGCGAGGTGGTCGTCGCCAATGGCGGCGAGTTCGGCTTCGGCGTAGGCCACGACGGCGGCATGAGCCCCGGGGCGGCTGGTGACCCGCAGCCCGTGGAAGAGCATGTGGGCGGCGACTGCTTTCCGGGTTGCGTCGTAGAGCAGCGCGTAGCAGCCGGACGGATCGCCTCCGGCCCGCTGATCGGCAGTCTCGAGATGCTGCATACAGGATCGAAGCATCAGGCCCGCCTGCTTGGCGTTCGGCCCAACCTTGTCGAGCCGACGCTCGACGATCATGTCCTGCACGATCTTGGAAGTCATGAAGGGCTCGAGACTGGGACGAGCGGCCCTTTGCGGACGCCGGCGAGAAAACCTGATCCACGGGCTCGCCAGTCCGCTTTCGAGCGCACGAGCGGATTGACATCGAGACGGAGGTCGGCTTCAGCCCGCCGGCAGGCGGCGTAGAGGGCATCGAGCTCTGGCTCACCGATCACCAACAGATCAATGTCATGAGGTGCCGGCCCAGGCTCGCCGTGGTAACGGGCCGCCCACGATCCAAAGATGAAGGCCTCGTCGATACCTGCCACGTCCGCAAGCGTGTGCGCCAGCACGGCCACTGGACCGATCGTCTTCAGCAGCAGGGCTCGCAGCTCGTGAAAGTAGGGCAACCGATCGTTGGCTTCGACGAGACGTAGCCGGCCTCGCCGACTCGACCGGACCAAGCCCGCCTCGTCGAGACGCGCCACCTCCCGAGACACGGTCGCCTGCGGGATCCCGGTCAGAGCAGAAAGCTCGGACACCGAGCGAGCGTCCGAGGCGTAGACGAAGAGTTCCCCGAGCAGGTGAAGCTGATGCTCGGAGCGGAAGAGCGGCAGCAGCGGCGGCGGTGATGTTCTCGTATCATGGATGATATCACTCGCCAAACGAATATGTTGCGCCCCCGGCAGGATTCGAACCTGCGGCACACGGTTTAGGAAACCGATGCTCTATCCCCTGAGCTACGGGGGCCCGTTCACAGAGTAATGCCGGGGTGCGGCGCCTCAGGTGTCCCAGCCGGCCCGGGTCCGGAACTCGGCACTGGTGTTCAGGTGGGGGAACGGCTCGTCCGGGATCGGGACGCCGAGGGCGGCGCAGAGCGGCGGCCATCCGTCGCCCGGGAGCCACTCGAGCAACCTTTCGGGCGAGATCTCCGCCCGGACGGCGTCGTTGTGGCGGAGGTAGGTGGCCATGGCTGTGTCGGCGTCGTGCCAACAATCGGTGAACCGGGCCCGGAGGAAGTCGAGGCACATGGCCCAGAAGGCCTCCTCCCCGGGCGGCGCCTCCTGCTCGGCGGAGTGCAGGACGGTCCGGCTGGCGCTTTGCCACCAGACCTCGGGACTCTCCCGTCGTGACAGGAGGACGAGAGCGTCCGGGTTGGCGGCGCTGAGTTCCCGCCAGAAACCCGATGCGGGCCAATCCACGGCGGCGTCGAAGCCGGCGAAGAGCTTGTCCCAGTCGGGGAGGTTCCCGAGGGAGGCCTGGTGCCACGCCGCCACGTGGTCGGGCCGGGGAAAGACCTCGCTCATGTGGTAGCAGGCACCGCCGAGCAGCGTCTGGAGGGCCTGCCGCAACGACGACGTTCCCGTCCTGGCCAGCCCCGCTCCCACCACCCGCAGCCCCATGGCGATCCTCCGTCTGTCGGCGAAGGACCGTAGTGTGCGGCCCCGTGGCTGATAACGAAACCCAGGTTTCCGAGCTGTTCGATCCCGCCGCCTGGGAACCGGTCGACGGGTTCGACTTCACCGATATCACCTACCACCGGGCCGTCGACGTCGGTGTCGTGCGCATCGCCTTCGACCGCCCCGAGATCCGGAACGCCTTCCGGCCCCATACGGTCGACGAGCTGTACCGGGCGCTCGACCACGCCCGCATGTCGGCCGACGTCGGCTGCGTCCTCCTCACCGGCAACGGCCCCAGTCCCAAAGACGGGGGCTGGGCTTTCTGCTCCGGTGGCGACCAGCGCATCCGGGGCAAGACCGGCTACCAGTACGCCAGCGGTGAAACGGCGGAGACCATCGACCCCGCCCGGGCCGGCCGCCTCCACATCCTCGAGTGCCAGCGGCTCATCCGGTTCATGCCGAAGTTCGTCATCGCCGTCGTCAACGGCTGGGCGGCGGGCGGCGGCCACTCCCTCCACGTCGTGTGTGACATGACTCTGGCCAGCGCCGAGCACGCCCGCTTCAAGCAGACCGACGCCGATGTCGGCTCCTTCGACGGCGGCTTCGGTTCCGCCTATCTCGCCCGCCAGGTCGGCCAGAAGTTCGCCCGTGAGATCTTCGCCCTCGGGCGCGCCTACGACGCCGAGGCGATGCACCGCATGGGCGCGGTGAATGCCGTCGTCCCCCACGCCGAACTCGAGGCCACCGCGCTCCAGTGGGGCCGCGAGATCTGCGCCAAGTCGCCGACGGCGCAGCGGATGCTG
>JAICGL010000124.1 GCA_025923175.1 Acidimicrobiia bacterium | reverse complement strand
GGCGAGCTCGTCCGGCTGGTACCGGAGGCGGAAGGCGTGCCCGGCCTCGCCCCTCCCTTGCAGTCCGACCCCGAGACCGAGCGGTACCGGCTCTTCGACGCGGTGGCGGCCTGGCTGGCCGCCGCCTCGAAGGATGAGCCCATCCTCCTCGTCCTCGACGATCTCCAGTGGTCGGCCGGGCCGACGTTGCTCATGCTGCGGCACTTGATCGCCCGGAGGACCGAGGCGACCCGGCTGCTCGTCGTGGGCACCTACCGCGACACCGAACTGTGGCACGACCATCCGCTGGTGGAAGTCCTCGCCGACCTCCGCCGCCAGGAAGGGGTCGAGCGGTTCTCGCTCACCGGACTGGATCAGTCCGGCGTGGCCAGGTTCATGGAACAGCGCATGGGTCACAGACTGGCCGACGACGAGCTACCGCTGGCCCAAGCCATCTATCAGGAGACCGAAGGCAACCCGTTCTTCGTGCGCGAGGTGCTCCGTCACCTCGCCGAGAGTGGAGTCGATGGCCGGTCGGTCGTGGAGCTCGGAATCCCCGAGGGAGTTCGCGAGGTGGTGGGCAGGCGGCTGGCCCGGCTCTCCAAGGAGACCAACGATGTCCTGCGGGTTGCATCCGTGGTGGGGACGGCGTTCGAGGTGCCGGTCCTCCAGGAGGCCGAGAAGCTCGACGAAGAGCAGTTGATCTCTGCCCTGGAGGAGGCGACCCAGGCGCGCCTGATCGTCGATGCGCCCGGAAACCGCTACCGCTTCGCCCACAGCCTGGTTCGCCACACGCTCTACGAAAGTCTGTCCGCGGCCCGCCGGGTTCGGCTTCACATGCGGGTGGGAGAAGCCATCGAATCGGTGCACGCCCTCCACCTCGACGAGCACATGCCTGCCCTGGTCCATCACTGGTCCCGGGCGGCGGCACCCAGGGCAGAGACGGCGCGGGCCGTTGGCTACGCCCTCCGGGCGGGCGACCTGGCGCAGGCCCAGCTCGCCCATCACGAGGCCGCCGCCTACTACCGCCAGGGGCTCGAACTACTGGAAGCCGATGGGGGCGACGACGCCCAGCGGGCCAAGCTGCTCGTGTTGCTGGGTGAGGCGCAGCACCGGATGGGCGACCCCGGTTACCGCGCCACTGTCCTGGAGGGCGCCCGTCTGGCGGAGCGCATCGGCGATGCCTACGGCCTCGCCCGGGCGGCCCTGGCGGGATACCGCGGACTGTGGAGCTGGAGCCTCGGTGTCGACCGGGAGCGGGTGGCCGCCCTCGAGGCCGCGCTGCGGAGCTGGGAGGGGCGCGAAGATCTCGTCCGCGCCCGGCTCCTCGCCAACCTCGCCGTCGAGCTCATGTTCGTCGACCGCCAGCGACGGTTGGCGCTCAGCGACGAAGCACTGGCGGTGGCCCGCCGGCTGGGTGATCTCCCGACCCTCGGCCGTGTCCTCCTCTCCCGTATCGCCGCCATCTGGGAGCCGGGCGCGCTCGCCGAGCGTCGGGCCCACGTCGGCGAACTCCTCGTCCTGGCGGTGGACCTGGGTGACCCCTTCGTCAAGGTGTGGGCCGAGCTCTACGGCTTTGAGACCGCGATGGAGGTCGGCGAGATCGACGAAGCCGACCGGCTGCTGGCAGATGCGCAGCGAACCGCGCTGGAGGTCGAGCGCGCGCTTCGCTGGTTCGCCGAGTTTCCCCGAGCAGGCCGGGCCCTGTTCGCCGGAAGGGTGGAGGAGGCCGACACGCTCGCCCGGGAAGCGCTCGAGATCGGCCGGACCACCCAGCCCCTCAACGAGTTCCGGATCATCTACGGGGTCCAGCGGTTCGAGATCCGGCTCGAACAGGACCGCCTCGAAGAAGTGCTTCCCGCCCTCGTCGAAGCAGCCGGGAGCGGCATCCCCGAGAGCCGGGCCATGCTGGCCCAGGCCTACTGCGAACTCGGCCGGCTCGACCAAGCCCGTGAAGTGTTCGACCCTCTCATGGCCGTCCTCCCCGACATGCCGCCCGATCCCAACTGGATCATCGCGGTCATCCGCTCCGCCGCCGTCTGCGCGGACCTGGGTGATCGGGTGGCAGCCGGCCGGCTCTATCCGCTCCTGGCCCCCTATGCCGACCGGACCGCCGGGAACGGCGTCATCTGGCTCGGATCAGTCGCCCACTACCTCGGCGTCCTGGCGACGACCCTCGAACGCTTCGACGATGCCGAGCGCCACCTCGCCGCCGGCGAGGCCGCTCACGAGCGACTGGGCGCTCCCGGATGGCTGGCCCGCACCCGCCTCGAGCGGGCGCGCCTGCTGGTCACACGCGGCGAGCCTGAGGACGCCAAGGAGGCCCGACAGCTCCTCGACCAGGTCAAGGACAGCGCCCGGGAGATGGGTCTGGCCGGCCTGGAGCGGCGGGCAGCCGCGCTCCAGTGACACGGCGTCAGGGGGTCAGCTGGCAACTCGGCATGGCCGTTGCCTCGGGAATGCCGATCCTGATCCTGCTCTCCCTCGGGCCGGTGGCCGCGCTCGCCGGTCCGCCATCCGTCGTCGTGTGGGCGTTGTCGTCGCTCATCGGCCTGGCCATGGCCGCCGCCTTCGCCGAGCTCGTCTGTCTCTTTCCGGGTCAGACCGGAGGCGTCGCCGTTGCCACCGCCCAGGCGCTCCGACCCCACAGCCGGTCGCTGGGTGTCATCGCGCAGTGGAGCTACTGGCTGGGGTGGACCCTGGGCCTGGCCATCAACGCCGTCCTCGTCGGCGACTATCTGCGCCAGCGGCTCCTGCCCGGCAGCTCGTCGTGGACGGCCTGGCTCCTGGCCGTCGCCGTCCTCGGCCTCAGCGTCGTGGTCAACCACCGCGGCATCAAACCGGGCGCCAAACTCCAGGCCGCACTGCTCGCCTGCACCGCCGTCGTTGCGCTGTTCCTCCTCGTGATGCCGCTGCTGGCCGGCGATCTGAGGTTCACGCATCTTGTGCCCTTCCAACCACCGGGAGGATGGACCTTCCCGCACGCGCTGGTCGCCCTGGCCGGAGCGTTCTTCATCGCCGGCTGGAGCGCCTATGGCGCGGAGATCGCTCTCGCCTATTCCTCCGAGTACCGGCGTGGTCCCCGGGACGCCGTCCGTGCCGTCCTCACGATGGCGGGGGTCATGGTGGCGGTGTATTCCCTGGTCCCTCTTCTCGCTCTCGCCGCTGTCGAACCGAACTCCGTCGCCAGCGGACCGGTACCGCTCCTCGAGTCGCTGCCGGGCTCTTCAGGCTGGGCCAGGACTGTTCTGGTGCCGGTGGCGCTGATGGGAACGCTCTTCCTCACTCTGAACACCATCGCCATCGGGTCCTCGCGCACGCTCTCGCAGATGGCCAGGAACGGTGAGGCCTGGCCTGTGCTCGGGCGACTCAACCGCCATGGCGCCCCGGGAAACGCCCTGTTGTTCGACCTCGTGTTCAATGCGGCCGTGTTGGCGGTCTGCTTCCTGCTCAACGAAAACCGGGCCGAAGTGCCGATCGCGCTCCTGGCGTCGGCCAACGTCGGGTACTTCGCCTGCCTCATCCTCGCTTTGGTGGCGACGTGGATGATGCGGCGCACCGCGCCCGGCCTGGCGCGACCTTTCCGCGCTCCTCGTGGCGCGGTCGGTTTCGGACTGTTCCTCGCCGTGTTCAACACGGTGCTGCTGGTTGGAGCAGGCGCCGCCTGGGGGTGGCACAACATCGCTCTCGGGGTCGCTGTGCTCATAGCGAATGTCGTACTCCTGACACCCAGGCACGCTGACGCTGGAAGGGAGGGCGAGATTGACGTACGGTCCGCCGATGCGACTCGAACAGACCCGCACCTCGACCGCATCGGCGCCGGTTGACGGAAGCCTCACCGACGCAAGGCAACAGGTCATGTTCGGGCTGAGGGCGCTCTACGGGCTCTCGCCATCGAGCATCCGGCTTCCGCTGAACGAGCGGGAGTCCATCGACTCCGGGCAGGTGTGCGTCACCATCGACCCCGACGCCGATCCGTCCTGCAACATGGGGCTCATCGACTACGAGCGCGGCAAGCTCACCGTCCGCTATGGGGGGCAGCTTGTGTTTCCCGGGCTGTACGAGCTCGTCATGGGCGGCCGTTTCGACCCCGGTCTGCTCCATCCCGTCCGCGGTGTCGCCACCGATGACTGCACGCTGACACCCGATAGGGCCGGCTGGCGTGCCGACGGGCGGCTGCAGTTCTTACCGGGCTCGATCTGGGCCGGCGCCCACGGCTACTGAGACGGCCGCATCTCCTCCAGTTTGGGGGAGAACCTGGAAGTGCTCCGCCAGGGCAGGCCCGCTCATGTGGCCTACGACACGGCGTTCTTCATCTCCTGGCCCGAGCACCTGGGCGGAGGGACGGTCGAGCTGGTCCTGCGGGGGACGATGCTGCTCGTCCCCTTCTTCGCCCATGTTGGTGACGGGCCACCGGAGCCCATCGTCTAGTGGCTTCTCGCTAGGTGCTGCCCTATCTGAGCGCCCAGCCGCCGGCGTTCGTGTTCCTCACCCACCTGCGGGACGATGACGACCTGGACCGGATCGGCGCCTCGTCCTTCCTGCGCCGCTACAGCGACGGTGAGGACGACTTCCGCCGCAAGATGAGCTCGTTGCCCCCACTGGTGGCCGGCGAGATCTCGTTCGGCTTTGCGCCCGTCCGGGGTGAGGTCGTCGTCGTCATGCGCAAGCCGGACGCGCTCTTCGGCCCTGGCGGAGGCCGTGCGGTCCTCGAAGGGCTGGAGGTCGCGCTGGAGCGGGGAGCGTCGGTGATTGGTCTGGGGGCACTCATCGCCCCGGCGACGGCCGGTGGGGCGAGGCTCCTCCGCCACCTCCCCGACGGTGTCACCCTGACGAACACCAACGCCTACACGGCGGTTCTCGTGCAGGCCAACGTCCGCGAGGCAGCCGCCGACCTGGGATCGGGCACCGGGGCGCAAGTGGCGGTGATCGGCTGCACCGGTTCGGTGGGTGTGCCGGCCAGCCGATTGCTGGCGGACGACGGGTTCCCGCTCGTGCTGGTGGGCCGGACGGTCGAGCGCGTCCGTCGCCATCTGGGCGACCTGGAGGGAAAGGCCCGGTTTGCAGCCGGCCTCGACAGCGCCCTGGGCTGCGAGGTGGTGGTGCTGCTGACCAGCGACGAGTCGGCCCGTCTGACCCCCGATCATGTGAGCCCCGGCGCCACCGTCATCGACTTCGCCCAGCCCGCCAACGTGACGCCGGCCGACGTGGCCGCCTTCGAGCGTCACGGGGTGACCGTGGTCGAGGGCGGGATCGTCCGCGTCCCCGACTACTGGTGCAGCGTCGACCTGGGACTCGCCGATCGGGCGGACACCACCGCCTGCGTCACCGAGGCGTACCTGTTCGCCCGCGAGGGAATCCAGGCCCACTCCGTCGGCCGGCCCACCACCGAGCTGGCCCGGCGGCTCGAGCGGGCCGCCCTCCGCCACGGTGTCCGGCCCCAGCCGCTCCGTGCTCTTGCGCCAGCAGGATCCGCGTAGTGATGGTGTCTTCGACCTACGAGTGGCACGGCCGGACCGGCCCGTTGACGCTGCGGCTGGGGCCGGGGGTGTTCACCCCGACCCACACGACCGTGGTGATGGCGGACGCGCTCGAGATCAACCCTGGGGACGTCGTCCTCGACGTCGGCTGTGGCAGCGGCGTGCTTGGCCTGGTGGCTGCCCGCCTGGGCGCCGCCCGGCTCGTCGGCTGCGACCTGTCCGCCGAGGCGGTCGCCACCGCTACTGAGAACGCACGCCTGTTGGGGTTGAGCGACTGCAGCGAGTTCCACCTCGGCCATCTCTTTGACCCGGTGGACGACGTGGAGGCCGACGTGGTGATCGGCGACGTCTCGGGAGTGCCGGAAGCGGTTGCCGAAGTCATGCCGTGGTCGTCGGGAGGGCCCACCGGAGCGGAGTTGCCGGGTGAGATGGTCGAGACCCTCGGGCCGCGGCTCAAGCAAGGCGGCCGGCTCTACCTCCCCACCGGAACGATGCAGGCCGAAGACCGGCTGCTCGAGGTGGCCCGGAAGGTCTTCGGCGAAGACAACATGCACCCACTGGTCGTGCGGGAGTTCCCGCTGGCGCCGACGCTGGCCCGTTCCCCGGCCGTGCAACGCCTTGTGGACGACGGGGTCCTCGCCATGCGGCGCCGCGGGAGCCGGCTGATGTGGCGGCTCACCGTCTGGCGGTGCACCCGCCCCTGAGCCCTCAGTCCGGCGGGCGGACGGCGACGATCTCCACGCTGAACTTTCCGCTCGGGGCTTCGTAGGTCACCACGTCACCGGTGGTGTGGCCGAGGAGAGCCTTGCCGAGCGGGGAGCCGGGTGAGATCACGTCGTAGCCGGTGCCCCGCTCCTCGATGGAACCGATGAGGTAGGTCGAGGGCTCGTCGTCACCTTCCATGAGGACGTCGACGACCGTGCCGGCCTCGACCATCTCTCCCGTCGTTGACTCAACCACCACTGCGTGCTTCAGCATGAACTCGAGCTGGCGGACGCGGGCCTCGTTCAGACCCTGTTCGTTCTTGGCGGCGTGGTAGTCGCCGTTCTCGCTGAGGTCGCCGAGTTCCCGGGCCCGCTCGATCAGTTCGGAGATGTGCCGGCGGGTCGGCCCGGTGCGCTCGGCCAGTTCGTCGGTGAGCCGCTGATGGGCCTGGGGTGAAAGCTTCGTTCCGTCCATCCCGTCAGCATGCCACTCCGCCGACAGCCTCCCGTGCGGTGTCCGATCCGCGCCACGATTACATGATCGAACGGGTCGCTCCGCCGTCGATGTCGAAGGACGCGCCGGTGATGAACGACGCCCGGTCGGAGGCCAGGAAGGCGACCAGGCCGGAGACCTCGTCGATCGAGCCGAAGCGGCGCAGGGGCACGAACTGGTCGGCCAGGTTGGTGAACACCTCGTCGCGGCTGGCGCCGAGCGTGCCAATCACCTGGTCGGCGAGGCGGTCCCAGAGCGGAGTGTGGATCAGCGCCGGGCAGATGGTGTTGACCAGGATGCCGTCGGCTGCCAGCTCGCTGGCCATGGTCTTGGCGAAGGCCAGCAGGCCGGCTTTGGCCGCTTCGTAGTCGGCCATCCCGACGATGGGGGAGTGGGCGCCCACCGTCGAGATGTTGATGATCCGCCCGCCGCCGGCGGTCCGCATGTGGGGCACGACGGAGCGGGTGAAGCGCACTGCCGACAAGAGGTTGATGTCGAGGGCCTGGGCCCACTGCTCGTCGGTGGTGTCGACCATGCGGCCGAACCAGGCGTCGCCGGCGTTGTTGACGAGGATGTCGATGCGGCCGAAGGCGTCGAGCGTGCCCTGCACAACCTCTTCGATGTCGGAGGCGTCGGCGGCGTCGGCCGGTATCCCCACGGCCCGGACGCCGTGACCCTCGAGGGCTTCCACCGCGTCGTCCAGGCCGGCCTTGCCCCGGGCGCAGATGGCGACGTCGGCCCCCTCGGCGGCCAGTTCCTCGGCAATACCCCGGCCGATCCCCTTGCTCGCCCCCGTCACCAACGCCACCTTGCCGCGCAGCCCCAGATCCATCGCCTCGTCCTCCGTGTCCGTTCCGTGTGCGTGGGAAGGGGGCATTCTCCCACGCACACCCGATCGGCCCGAACGCCCTCAGGCGGAGGCGATCATCTGCTCGTAGGCGGCGGCGAGGTCGTAGAGCGCCTGGCGGCCGTCGCCCTGGAAGGAACGGCCGTGCATGATCGCCAAGGTGCTTGGATTGAGGTCGCCCAGGGTCCGCAAGGTCTGCGGCGTGCTCGGGGCCAGGCAGGTGGCGTGGAACATGCCCTCGGCGGCGATAGCGGCCTCCACGACGTCGTCGGTGGTGAGCGCCGGCCCGGCACCGACCTGGGTGAAGAGATCGCCGCACAGGAGCGTGCCGGTCGTCTCCTCGTAGAGCACCTGCGCCTCCCAGCCGTGCGGCACGTGGGGAGTGGAGATCTGGCGCAACCGCTTGCCGCCGATGTCGAGGACCTCGCCCTCCGCGAGCGGTCGGGGCGGACGGTCGCACAGGTCGTTGAGCGACACCATGCAACCGAGGGCGCCGTGCGCCACCTGGCTGTCGGGGGCGGCGGTGAGCCACATGTTCATCGCCCCGGACTCGTCGGCCTCCACGTGGCCGAAGGTGATCCAGCGCAGCGACTCCACCGGAACCACCTTGGCCACCGCCTCGGCAACCTGCGGGAACAGGCCCCGGTGACCGCAGTGGAACAGCAGCGGCTCGTCTGCCCTCACGAGGAACTGGTTGAACGTGAACCCGTCCGGCGTGATGTCGGGGATCCACGTCGAGATCCGGTAGATGTCAGGAGCGATCTCGTCGACTGTAGACATGGCTTCCATGCTACGAAGCGGGGGCGGCTCTACAGCCACCGAAGAACCGTGCCCCGACTCCTACCAGCTGTCCCAGTGGACGATCCGGTCGACGGGCAGGCGCCGGGCCGGCTTGAAGTCGGTCCCTTGCGTGTAGGCGACGGGCAGGAGGGCCACCTGCATGACCTCGTCGTACGGGATCCCGAGGATCTCGGCCGCTTCCTTCTCGTAGGCGAGATGGATCGTCGTCCAGCAGGTGCCGAGCTCCCGCTCTCGGGCCGCCAGGCAGAAGCTCCACACCGACGGCAGCACAGCGCCCCATACCAGGGCCTGGAACAGCACGTCCGCGCCGTCGGTGCGGAACGTAACGCACGGCACGACGATCACCGGCACGCGCTCCAAGTTGGCGGCCAAATGGTTGACCGAGCGGCCCATGGCCGGGAGCGCCGCGGCGTGGGCCGGGTCTTCGTAGTGATAGTTCTGCCATGCGATCGGCAGTGTGGCGTACACCGACCGGCCTTTGCGCCACAGCTCGGCCAGCGCGGCCTTCTTGGCCGGATCGGCGACGGCGACGAAATGCGCGGTCTGGCTGTTGGAGGCCGACGGCGCCTGCTGCGCCACCCGAATGCACTCCTCAATCACCTCCCGCTCGACGGGACGGTCGAAGTCGAGCCGCAGACGGACCGACCGGGTGGTGGTCAGCAGCTCGTCGGCACCGAGGTTCAACGTCGTCATGTTCACCTCGCGAGAAGGGGGCGCGGGACGGGGTTGCGGTGCAGGGCCTCGAGAAGGGCGACGGCGTGCTCGGGGCCGGGCAGGGCCGACATATCGCGCTGCATCTCCCTGGCCCGGCGGGTGAAACCCCCGTCGGCCAGCACCGTTCGGGCTGCCCGGCGGACGTCGGACGCGGTTCGCTCCTCCGGCCCGAGGGCCAGGCCCACGCCGAG
>JAICGL010000123.1 GCA_025923175.1 Acidimicrobiia bacterium | reverse complement strand
TGACCGGGCGGCTGGCGGCCGAACTCGCCGGTCAGGGAACGATCGTCGTCTCGATGAGCCCCGGCTGGGTGGCCACCGACATGGGCGGGCCGTCCGCCCCGCTGGAACCGCCCGAGTCGGTGCAGGGCATGCTCAACGTGGTGAACGCGCTGACGCCGGCGCAGTCGGGAACATTCCTCGACCACGCCGGCGCCGTACTGCCCTGGTGACGGCCTCCTCGGGAGAGGTGCAGCAGGGTTCTTGTTGAGCGACCTCCTAGACGCCCAGCGGAGTGGTCGATGCCCACTCCACCTTGAAACCGGCGTCGATGAAGCGCTGGACCTGCGTGGTCTCGGCGTCAGGCTCTGACCACTTGGTGCTGTTGACAGCCACGATGGCGAACAGGCGGCCTTCCCGTCGGACGACGGTGGCGCCGGGCTGCAGATACGGGCCGAGGTCCTCGGGGAGGAGCCCGGCGATGGTGGCGGCCACGTTGAGGTACCGGCAGACGCCGCTCTCCTCCTCGCCGCCGCTCGACTCGTCGAGCCGGATCTCCTCGCCGCCCGTCGTGACGTCGACGACTGCACCGGCCTTGTCAGCGTCGGGCCGGGACCATTCGGACCACGTCGGCCCCCAGGAAACCCGGTTGCCGGCGGTGATCGGGCCCACCGGAGCCTCCGGGACCGCCATGCCGGGGAGAACGACGACGGCGTCCTGCTCGGTCTTGGGGGCGGCCTCGAGCTCGGCGATCCGGGCCTGCGCAGCCTGGAGGGCCCGCACGGCCACGTCGCGGTCGGCCAGGGCCTGGTCGCGGGCGTCGGCAGCCCGCTCGCCGGCCGTGAGGGCATCGGCGAGGGCGTTCACGGCCTTGTTACGGTCGGAGACGGCGTGGTCCCGGGCCTGCAGTGCCTCGTTCCGGGCGGCGATGGCCTCGTTCCGAGCGGCCATCGCCTTCTTGATGGAGTTCTCGGCGGCGGAGGCGCGGGCGACGCACTCGGCCGCGGTGGAACGGGCCTCGAGCGTTGCGGCCTTCGCCTCGGTGGCGACGGCGATGGCCTTCCGGGCCTTCTCGACGGCCCGGTCACGTTCCCGGCGGGCGGCGGCGGCGTCGGCCTTGTGCTCCCCGAGCTTGGCCTTCTCCCGATCCCGTTCCTGCAGGGCGACCTTGAGGCGGCCTTCCAGGCTGCGGACCTGCGCGGGGGCGATGTCCACGGCCTGGCCGGCCGCCTCGAACTCTCCATCAAGACCGGCGATGGTCTGCTCCAGCTCGGCCCACAGCGCCGCCCGCTCGCCGGTCGCCGCCTGCTGGCTGCAGCGGGCGCCGAGTTCGGCGATCCGCCATAGCACGCGCTCGACGTGCGACATCGTCTCCGACATTTGAACCTTCCCCCCAAGGATGCAGCGACGCCACGAGGACGTGCGGCGCCGTAAGTAACCAACACAATGTGAATTCACCGCCTCAACTGGACATTCCTCCCGCAACCCGGCAATTGACGTGGATCTGGACGAGCCGGGCCGACCGTGTCGGCGAAAGTTCAGGTGTAACGGGAAGCCCTTCCAGGGAAACTGTGTCTATGTCGCCGCCCGGCGACATAGCGCGCGCCAAGGGAGGCGTCATGCTCCTCAACCTCCACCTCTGGGAGGCCCCCGTCCGCAACCTCGACTGGGTCACGTCGGCCTTCGGGTACCGATAGCGTGCCGGGCCTACGGCGCCACCTCGACGTCGACACCCTCCGCCGGTACATCGCCGACCGGTGCTTCGCCCCATCGGATGGGGGCCTCGTGGGCGTCGAGCTCGAACTCCTGACCTATCCCTCCGCCGACCCGAGCCTCCGCCCGCCGGCCGCCCAGCTCGAAGCGATCAGCGAGCAGGCGATCCTTCCGTCCGGCAGCCGCATCACTCTCGAACCCGGCGGCCAGGTTGAGATCAGCTCCCTGCCGCTGCCCGGCCTGAACCCGGCGCTCGCCGCCGCCGGCGCCGACCTCGCCGCTCTGTCGACTGAGCTCCGCCGGGGCGGGCTGGAGCCGGTGGGCCGGGGTCTCGACCCGCTCCGTCCCCCCGAGCGCATCCTCGACCGCCCCCGCTACGCCGCCATGGAGGCCTTCTTCGACTCCGAAGGCTTCACCGGCCGCACGATGATGTGCTCGACGGCCGGCATCCAGGTGAACGTCGACAACGGATCCGCCGCCACCCTGCCCGAGCGGTGGCACCTGGCCCACGCCGTCGGCCCGGTGCTGGTGGCCACCTTCGCCCACTCCCCGGTGCCCGGCGGGGGCGGCTGCGGCCCCCGTTCGGCCCGCCAGCAGGTGTGGTCGGTGATTGACCCGTCGCGCACCGGGCCCGTCCACGGCCCGATCCTCGACGGCGGAACGGGACCGGCCCGTAGTCCCGTCGAGGAGTGGCTGCGCTACGCCCTCGATGCCCGGGTGATGATGATCCGTGTCACGCCCGAGCGCTTCGTGCCCATCGCCGGGCCGTTCGGCTCCGGGCTGCTGACCTTCGCCGCCTGGATGGAGCGGGGCCACGAACTCGGGTGGCCGACCCTCGACGATTTCGAATACCACCTGACCACGCTGTTCCCGCCGGTGCGGCCGCGCGGCTGGCTCGAGCTGCGCATGATCGACGCGATGCCCGACCCGTGGTGGCGGGTGGCGGCGGCGGTGACGACCGCCCTCCTGGAGGACGCCGACGCCGGAGCGGAGGCGCTCGAGGCCGTCAGCGCTCCACCGCGAGGGACGGGCGTGGCCGACCACTGGCGCAGCGCCGCCCGCCACGGTCTGGCCGATCCGGCGTTACGGGCGGCGGCTCAGCGGGTGTTTCCTGCTGCGCTCGGCGCCCTGGGCCGGATGGGGGTCGACGGGGCCACCGTGGCGGTGGCCGAGGCGTTCCACGAGCGGTTCGTGGCCCGGGACCTGTGCCCGGCCGACGAGCCCGTTCCCATACCCGAGGTCGAAGGGGCCGCCGTCGGTTCGTCCGAACGGATCAACTCGGGCTGGTGACCCCGAAGCCGGCGGTGCCGTCCGCCAGCAGGGTCACGTCGTGGCGGCGCACCCGGGAGGCCGGGAGCGCCGGGTCGCCGGCCAGGAGCCCGCGCAGCGCGCCCGCTTTGGCCACCCCGCTGATCAGCCACACGATCCAGTCGGCTTGATTGACCACTGGCGGGGTGAGCGTCATCCGGAGCCGCCCGTTGAACGGGCCGACGACGGCGACGTCGTGGGTGGCGTCGACCACCGGGTCGCCGGGAGGCCAGGAGGCGGTGTGGCCGTCGTCGCCCAGACCGAGATGGACGACATCGAGTCGCCCCCCGGTCCCGATGACAGCCCGCATCTCTTTGCCGTAGCCGTCGGCGGCCGCCTCCAGGTTGGGTTCGTCGACCGGCATGGGATGCACGTTGCCGGCGGGGATCGGCACCCGTTCGAGGAGCGCCTCGCGCAGGCCGGTCAGGTTTCGTTCCGGGCCCGGCGGAGCGACCCGCTCGTCAACTTGGAAGACGTGCACGCTCTCCCAGGGCAACTTCCGCACGGCCAGCTCGGCGAAGAACGCCGTCGGCGAGCTGCCGCCGCTCACCGCAAGGGTCGCCCGGCCCCGGGCGTCAATCGCCTCGGCCAGCCGTGCCGCCACCAGGTCGGCCGTCCGGTTCGCCAGCGCCGGCTCGTTCACCACGAATTCCACTTCGATGTCGCTCACCCCGGAATCATGCCCCGGTGGCAGGGTTGACCTGGATTTAACGCTTCCGTGGCTATCTGGGCTGTTCAGACAGGATTTCTGCCAGCCGTCCCGAATTCGTGGGAGTGGCCCGACCCCTCACCGGCCGACGAAAACTCGCCTCCCGGGACCCCCACATTCCGGGTGGTAACGGGCTGGGAGGCTCAGTGGAGCGTCGGAACCCCCTGCGTTCATTGCTGGATGCCGTCGCTGCGACACTGTCGGTCGTCGTGGTCATGGCCCTCGGACTGCTCACGGTCCGGCCGGTCCCCGCCGGAGCCGCCGAACGCCGGATTTTCGAGATCATCGTGACCGACGCGGGCTTCAACCCCAACGTCATCGCGGACTCCAACGTCAACGACGTCCTCATGTTCACGCTCGACCAGACGACGGACCAGCACACCGTCACCTTCGAGGACAACAGCGTGTGCCCCGGCGACCGCGGCGGCGAGCCGTGCTGGCCGGAACTGCGCTTCGACGATCGCAACCCGAACTGCTTGGCCGGGAACATCCGCCTGCCGGGTCGCCGCTGCATGATCGTGGCCGAGCCCGGCAAGACGGTGCGGTACCACGACGCGTTCAACGCCGCCAACACCGGCGAGGTCAGGGTGCTCGGCCAGGCCACCACGACCACCGGGCCGGCGACGACATCCACGACGATGCCGCCCACGACGACGACCACCGCGCCGTCCACCACGCCGACAACACAGCCGCCTACGACGGTGACGACCGCGCCTCAGACGTCGACCACAACCGCGCCACAGCAGGTCCGCCCGTTCCTGATTTCCGACCCTCCCTCGACCACCTCGACCATGGCGCCGCCGGTATCGGTGTCGCCCAACGACGTGACGCCCGCTCCCACCACCACCTCCGCCGGCAAGGGCAAGGGCAAGGACGACAAGGCCAAGAGCAAGGCCGCCGGGACCGAGACGCCGACGACGGTCACGCCCGTTGCGCCCGACGCCCTGCCGCCCGGCACCGTGTTCGATCCCTCTTCGCTGACGCCCAGCCCGGAGGCGATGCCGGGTGTTCCGGGCGCTCCCGCGCCGGACGACGTCAACCTCGAATCGTCGGCGATCATGAACCTCCTTGACGGCGTGGAGGACGAGGGCGAGTCCACCGATTGGGGTCCGCTGCTGCTTGCGCTGGGCGGTCTCGCGCTCGTGCTGTCGATCGGCGGCGTCTGCATCTGGTTCGGCCGGCCCAGCCGCTTCGACCCGGCGTAATCGGACGGCGGCCTAAGCCGCAGCGCTCAGGTACTCCTCGAGGCGGGCCCGGACCTTCGAACGGGCCCTGTGCAGCAGCACGCGCTGGTTGACCTCGGTCAGCCCGAGGACGTCGCTGGCTTCCTGCGCCGAAAGGCCCTCCACGTCCCGCAACGTGATGACCGCCCGTTGCATGTCCGGGAGTCGGGCGATGGCGTCATCGACGACGGAACGGGTCTCGGCCGACAGCAGCCGGTCCTCGGGAATCCCTTCCCACGACTGGGGCGGCGCCGACCAGTTGCCGGCACTGGCGAAGCGGGACTGGTCGACGGACGGCTCGGACTGGTCGCCGTCGCCTTCGAGCGACGAGAACGGAACGCTGCGCTGCTCCCGCACGCCTTTGGTCTTGGCCCGGTTGATGAGGATGCGGAAGATCCACGTCTTGAGGGACGAGCGCCCTTCGAAGCGGTCAAGGCCTTTGAAGACACCGAGCCAGGTCTCGGCGACGGCGTCCTCCGCCTGCTCCTTCGTCGCGACGTACGACATCGCCAGCCGCAGCAACGAGGCGTGGTAACGCTGGACGAGCGATGCGAACGCCTGCTCGTCGCCCTTCCGGAGGGCTTCCAGCAGCGCAGTATCGTCCTCCACGTCAGAGCCCGTACGACTCAAGCAGGCGGAGCCAGACCTCGCTGAGCGTCGGGAAGGACGGGACTGCGTGCCACAACCGGTCGAGCGTCACCTCGCCGGCGATCGCCACCGTCGCGGAATGGAGCAGGTCGGCGGTCCCGGCGCCGGTGAAGGTGGCGCCGACGATGACGCGCCGGTCCTCGTCGACGACGAGGCGGCTGGTGCCCTTGAAATCCTTGGCGGTCACGCTGCCGCCGGCGACGCCGCCGGTGGGGTGATCGACGACCTTCACGTTGAGACCCCGGTCGCGGGCCTGCGCTTCCGTGAGGCCAACGGCGCAGACCTGGGGATCGGTGAAGGTGACCCGGGGAACGATGTCACGGCTGGCGCGATCCCGGGCGTCCTTGCCGAGGATCACGTCACCGGCGATGCGGGCCTGGTACTTACCAATGTGGGTGAGGAGCGAAATGCCGTTGCAGTCGCCCACCGCGTAAAGCCAGCCGCCGGCTACTCCCTTGGCTTGCAACCGGTCGTCGACGTCGATCGGCTTGCCGGGCTCGAGGCCGACGGTGTCGAGTCCGAGGTCGGCGGTGGCCGGGCGGCGGCCGACGGCGACGAGGATCTCGTCGGCTTCGATGACCGTCCCGTCCTCCAGGGTTGCCTGCAATCTCTCAGCACCGGCCGGGCGGTCGACCGCCGTCATCTTGGCGCCGGTGATAACCCGGATGCCCTCCGCCTCGAAGGCTTCCTTCACCTCTTCGCCGGCGAAGGGTTCTTCCTTCGCGAGCAGCCGGTCCATGCCCTCGACGACCGTGACCTCGTCGCTGCCGAGCCGGCGCATCGCCTGGGCCATCTCCGCACCGATGGCGCCGCCGCCGAGGACGAGCAGGCGGCGGGGGATGTCCTTGGCGGCAGTGACGCTGCGGTTGTCCCACGGCCGCGCGTCGGCCAGACCCTCGATGGGCGGCACGACCGGCTTGGTTCCGGTGGCCACGATCACGGCCCGTTCCGCGGTGAGGCGCCGCACCGTGCCGTCGCGCTCTTCGACCTCCACGACCTTCTCCCCGGCCAGACGACCGGTCGCGCGCACCAGCGCGATCTTCCGCTCCTCGAGCCACGGCAGCTGACCGGAGTCGTCCCAATCGCCGGCGATGGAGTCACGCCAGGCGAGAGCGGCGCTCACGTCGATCGGCCCGGTGACCGCCTCGGCGGCGCCGGGGACCCGCCGGGCGGCAGCCACCGCGTCGCCGGGGCGGAGCAGCGCCTTCGACGGCATGCAGCCCCAGTAGGAGCACTCGCCGCCGACCAGCTCCCGTTCGACGATGGCCACGCTGAGACCGCCCTCGGCGCAACGGCCGGCGGCGTTCTCCCCGGCCGGGCCGGCGCCGATCACGATGACGTCGAAGCTGTCGTCGGGCATCTCAGGCGCCGTCGGGATCGTCGGCCCAGTTGCGGAAAGCGGAGATGAGCTCCGCCATCACCGGTTCGGGAACGTCGTCGACCTCGAGGCGCCCCACGACCGCCACGGTCGTCCGAAACTGCTCCACGTAGTTCGTGCAGCCGTCACAGCCCGCCAGGTGCGCCTCGAAACGGGCGCGCCGCCGAGGCTCCATCACCCCGTCGAGATACTCGGTGACGAGCTCGACCATTTGCTGGCAGCTGAGCCGGCGCCTGCGGAACATCGCGCTCCAATGGTCTTCGGTGAGGCCACCTTGTTACACCACAACGGCCTATCGTCGTCGGACGATGAGCTGTGACCTTCCCTTCGGCTCCTGGCTGAGCGCTATGCAGGCCGCGCTGCGCGGCGAGGCTGACGCCGAGGTGCCCTGCGGTGACTGCACCGCCTGCTGCACGTCGTCGCAGTTCGTCCCCATCGGCCCCGACGAGACCGACACCCTGGCCCACATCCCCGCCGAGCTGCTCTTCCCCGCCCCCCGGCTGTCGAAAGGCCACGTCCTCCTCGGCTACGACGAGCGCGGCCACTGCCCGATGCTCGTCGACGGCCGCTGCTCCATCTACGAGCACCGCCCCAGAACCTGCCGCACCTACGACTGCCGCATCTTCACCGCCACCGGCCTCGACGTGGACGCCGAGGCGGAGGAGAAGTTCGACATCGCCGTGCGGGCCGGCCAGTGGCAATTCAGCTTCCCCACCGACGACGACCGCCGGCGCCACGCCGCCGTCCGAGCCGCCGTCCGCTCGCTCCACGCCCCCAGCATCACCGAGCTAGCCGTCCGAGCCGTCGAATCCCACGAAGACTTCCTCACCTAGAGCGGCACCTTGAGAGTTCGCAGGCGCTAGGCGCCATCAGCGGCTGGTCAGGTGCCCCCCGCATGTGCCGTCGGGTAACGCTGGGCGATCACGTCGGTGGCTTTGTGGTCTCGGTCGACCCCGTCGATCAGGAAGATCGTGGACTCCGAGTTCTCGGTGCGCAGTGGGATGATCGCCTGGTAGTCGGGCGAGGCGTACCACTCCGAGGCCCGGGCACGGTCGGGGAACTCGATCACGACGAAGGTTCCCGGCCTGGTCCCTTCGAGCACCTCTGTCTCGCCACCGTGGATGATGAAGTGCCCGTCGTAGGGAGCGAGTGTGCTGTCGATGCGGCGCAGGTACTCCACGATCTCCGGGCCCGCCTGCACGTTCTTGACGATCCCCACTGCGTAGCTGGCCATGTCGCTCCTCGTCGTGCTCCGTCCTCCGGTCGGTCCCCACTGTGCCGGATCGCCCGTCGCCCCGGCCAGGGCCACCGCCGAAACCCGTCCGGCATCGGAACCTTGCGGGCGCAGCCTTTCGGCCAGATCACCAAGAGACGGTGCCGCAGACCAGAGCGGAGGACGTGCCAGGGAGCGAGGTCCGGGGAGGGCCTTGGAAGACCTCCCTTAGCTCACCGCCTCGTAGCTGATACACGAACTCCCGTTCGTTTTCGGGAGTTCCATCAGCCTTGCGATCGAACTCTTGTCGGACGATGTCTGTACGGCCATCCCCAGTGGCGTCTGCGCACCACAGCGTGGCGCCGCCGGAGAACCCCCACCCGATGACGAGCGGGTTCTCGACCTCGGACCGGACAACGACTCGAAGGGCGTCACCGGTCCAGGCGATCACATTGAAATCGTGCGCCGTGTTCCCGATCCCCGGCTTGAACCAAATCTCCTGTCGCCCATCGCTGTTTACGTCGGCGAAGCCAAGCAAGGTCGCGCACTCGCTGGCGACGATCACCTCTTCAACCTGACCGGACCCGCGGTGAACCCGCACAAGCCAGTCGGCGTCCGTTCTGCCTACGACCTCCGCTCTGTCTGGTCGGTCGTCTCCATCGACGTCGCCGGTCTGCGGGACGCTGGCCGAACAGGCGGGAGCTTCGAAGCCGGCGACTGGCACCGCAGCCACCGCCGGAGGTGCCGACGTCATTGTCGAGGCGGTTCGCCCTGTCGACCTAGACGACGGCGCGACATGGGCCAGCACGGCGGTCGCGACAAACAGTCCGGCCAGAAGAACGGCCGATACTGACTGCGCCGACAAGCTCGTCGACGACTGCGCCCTCATAACCTTCCGTCGGTTGGGACTCGCACTACCACATGATGCGGTATCAGAACCCCCCGGACAGCTAGCCCGACGGTGAGGAAACCCTCGCCCTCGACGCCACCGAACCCCGCCCGGGAACGGCACTTCCGAGCGGCCGGCGCGGATCGGCGTTCCTT
>JAICGL010000122.1 GCA_025923175.1 Acidimicrobiia bacterium | reverse complement strand
TGATCAGGTCGATCTCGCCGCGAACGACGACCACCACCTCGCCGTCCCCGGTGGTCATCTCGGCGCTGAAGAGTTCCGGGTCGACAGCCCGACCGGTGCCCATTCGTGTCCTCCCCGACCGGCCTGACTGGCCCGTGCCGAACGACACATTCTGATCGCCGCCCAGCCGGCAGGCAATCCCGACACCGCAGCCTTTCCTGAGCGCAACCGGTTGCGCTCAGGCCGTACGTCGCACCGGCGGTTGCATCAGGATCTCGCTGAGGAGATCGAAGACCCGAGTGGATGAGGGACGGGCGTCGAAGCGGTTGGCCCGCTCGACGCGCCACCCGATCCCCTCGATCGCAGCGATCCACTGTCCACGCTCATCGAGACCTCGTACTCGCACAATGGCATGGGCAGGCCCCAGTCGCAGATGCGGCGCAGAAGGTGAGCCGCTCCCACGCTGCCGGGCTCTGCCCCGGTCGCATAGGGCGCCAGTGCTGCCTCTCGCAACGCCGCTGCGCTCACATGTGACGCAAGCGTCCCGTCCGGGCCGGCGAGCAGGGCGATCCAGAGGTCCTGGCGCCAATTCCGCTCAGCTCCGGCACGCGGTACACCCGCGCGCTGAAGTCATTCGCAACGACCCTCGGCGGAGACGGACCTTGATGTTTTTTGCCGACATCCCGCCGTCTCGTAACTGGCGGTTGGCTATTGGACGCTCGTGCCTGAGCGCAGGCAGAGGCGGACGGGCCGGGGCGAGGGGCCGGAGCTTTAGTCGGTCAGGAGGTGGCGGAGGTAGCGGTCGGGGGCTTCGAGGTAGCTGCGCCAGGAGGCGACGAGCGGGATGTTGAAACCGCCGTCGGCGATGATCCGGGCGATACAGGGAATGGTGTACGGCCACTCCGCGAGGTCCGGCGGGCGCGTCTGGTTCGGGTGCCAGTCGACGCGTTCGAAGTGCCGTCCTCCGGAGATCGGAGCGATTACCAGGCCTTGCCGACGTAGTACTTCACCGTCTGCACGGTGATCTGGCCGTCCTCGAAGATGAAGGTGTCGTTGCCGTCGCAGCGCATGTCGCCGAGATCGGCCCACCACTCGATGTAGAGGACGTTGTCCTCGTAGACCCGGACGGGGACTTCGAGGCCCTTGATCTCACCGGCGGCCGCCAGCTCGGCGAGCAGGGCGGCGAACCCCTCCTTCACGCCTGCCTTTCCCCGGCGAATCTGGCTGTTGCAGATCTGGATGCAGTCGTCGGAGTAGTCGGCGGCGATCAGGTCCAGGTCGCCGGTGCCGAGCGACGCGAGGTGGGTCTCAAATGCCTCTTGGGGGGTTCTGGCCATCGGAGCCTCCTTACCGATCCGTCCTTCGAGCCTCCGGACATTAGCTCCAGTCGCCGACCACCGCTTCGTGCCGACCCTTGAGCCCCTGTGTGCTTGAAGATCGGTCAGATGGTGCTCATGACGTTGAGCATGAGCCCGTTCGGGTCGATCAGGAGGAAGTGGCGCTGGCCGTAGTCCTCGTTGCAGATCTCGGCGGCGATCTCGGCTCCCAGTCGTTGCGCCCGCTCGTAGGCCTCGTCGACGTCATCGACGTGGATAGTCAGAACAACGCCATACGTTGCCGCTGACACGGTGCGGCCGGCGAAGAGCTCGGAGTCCCGCTTGACGAAACCGATGTTGAGCTTCGGGTCGGACTGCTCCATGAGCTGCAGATACCAGTCGTTCAGCTCGACACTCACGACCAGGTCGAACATCGCACCGTAGAAGTCGCGGCTGGCGGCGAAGACGTCGGAGGACACGTTCGGGACGATGCGAATCACCTTCATGGCCGGTGCTCCTCCCTGGACCGCTCAAGCGCCGTGCCTGGTCGGCCGTTACATATGCAGCTGTTCGGGTCCGTCGTGCGCTATCGGGCATTATGCGCGTCTCGGCAGGACCCGCCGGACAGCGCGATGAATCCCTTTCGGCTCCCCCCGCTCGACGAAGCCGGGCCCTGTCGCCCCCAGACCGAGGATCGACGATGTTCAACCGCGTCTATACCGCTGAAGAGCTTCGGGCCATGTCCCACCTCACACCGGCCGACCCCCGGTCAGTGCTCCACCCCCGCCGCCCGACCGGCCGGCCCGTTCGGAACGGCCCGACGTTCGCCACGGTGCTCTCGCGTCTCCTCCGCCGGAGCGGCGTCCGTCGGGCCGCCCCCGGCACCATCTGAGCCACCGCAACAGGCCGAAGCCGGCGTCGATCCCCCAGGACGTGCCAGTTAGCGGAGGGTTGGCATGCGGTAGGTGTCCGCCATCGAAGCGACGATCTTGCTTCCCGGCGACGTGACCACGCCGGCGGCAGCCCGCCGATTCGTCCGGGCCGCGCTCGAGTCGGTGGAAACCGACCCCGTGGTCATCGAGACGGCCGAGCTGCTCACCGACGAATTGGTGACCAACGCCATCGTCCACGCACACTGCAAGAGCTACCTCTTCATCCGCGCCGTCAAGGGCCTCGTGCGGGTCGAGGTCACCGACCCCGACGACCAGCTCCCGACCATGGCCCTGCCGGACACCGACGCCCTGGGCGGTCGAGGGCTCGTGATCGTCAACGGCCTCGCCTCCGCCTGGGGTGTCCAACGGACCACCGAAGGCGGCAAGACCGTCTGGTTCGAACTCTCACCGCTGAGCCAGCACGGCCTCGACTGACGCTCGCGGTACCGTCGGCGCAGCCGGCGGCCAGCCACGGCACGCATTCGTCAGGTTGCAGCAACGACGCCGGCGGACCCAGTAGGCCGTCCGACACCTGCCAACGGGCTCAGCCCGATCCACTTCGGGAAGCTGCGTACGTACGCCCGCCTCCCTGTCAGCGTCACGGCGCCGCTGCGCAGGGCGTCGCCGATCGAGACGTCGCCCAGCCACAGCTCGACCATGGTGCGCAGGGGAGTCGTGAGGTGAACGTCGACCTCGAAGCCCGGGTCGGTGAGGCAGAGGTCGATCTCACCGCGGTGGAAGATGAGCCACCAGTGGCGCAACCCGGTTTTCGCGTCCGGGAACGTGAAGCCGACAACGACGCGCCGGTCGGGCAACCCGTCGGGCCGGACGCAGCGTCGAATGTCCCACATGAGCAGCGAGGCGTCGAGATCCCCCGCTTCGACCTTGCGCCGGGCCCAGCGCTGCCCCCAGACGCCGAGCTGCTCCACGATGGGCCGAAGTTCCTCGCCCGCCTCGGTGAGGTGGTATTCCCAGCCCCGTCCCACGGCCGCGGGCCGGCGCTCGACGACCCCCGCCCGCTGGAGCGCGCGGAGCCGCTGGGACAGAAGGGAGGGGGACATGAGGGGCACACCGCGCTGGAGGTCGTTGAAACGGCGGCTCCCGCAGATCAACTCCCGCAGGACGAGCGGCGTCCACCGCTCCGCGAAGATCTCGGATGCTTTGGCGACCGGGCAGAACTGACCGTAGCCCTGCATGCTGCGAATGTACGACGCACCATCGCGGACGACCACTTCAAATTCTGTAGTTGAGTCGACCGGCCTTCCGGAGCACGCTGCGCCCATGGACACACGAAACATCGAGCTCGGGAGGGTGACCGGCGGCGCCGGCTGGGAAACGCTGCGGGCTCGCTTCTCCGGATTGCTGATCAGACCCGGTGACGAGGGATACGACGCTGCCCGGCGGGTCTGGAACGGGAGCATCGACCGCTACCCGGCCCTCGTCGCCCGATGCGCCAGGGCGGCAGACGTCCCCACGGCACTCGAGTTCGGCCGGGCGGCGGGGCTCACCGTGGCCGTTCGTGGCGGCGGGCACAACGTCGCCGGTTTCGGGACCTGCGACGGTGGGCTGGTGATCGATCTCTCCGGTATGCAGGCGGTGCGGGTGGACCGGGCTCGGCGGAGAGCACTCGTGGAGGGCGGGGCCACCTGGGCGGGCTTCGACCGGGAGGCGCAGGCCTTCGGGCTGGCCACCACCGGGGGGCTCATGTCGTCGACCGGTGTCGCCGGCTTCACCCTCGGCGGGGGGATCGGCTGGCTCATGCGCCGGTACGGCCTGGCCTGCGACAACCTCCTGTCCGCCGAGGTGGTCACCGCCGACGGACGGCAACTGCGGGCCTGTGCTGCAGACCACGAGGACCTCTTCTGGGGCCTGCGGGGCGGCGGGGGCAACCTCGGCATCGTGACCCGCTTCGAGTTCGGGCTCCATCCCGTCGGCCCGGAAGTGCTGGGCGGGCTCCGGCTCTATCCTCAGCGGCTCGCCGCTGAGGTCATCGCCACCTGGCGTGACCTCATGCTCGCCGCCCCCGACGAACTGACGCTCAGTACCGTCCTGCGCCGCGCTCCGGCTTCCCCGTCCATCCCCGACCACCTCCACGGAGAACCCGTTGTCGCCGTCGCCGGAATGTACGCCGGCCCCGCCGAAGACGCCGCCCGAGTGCTCCGGGCACTGGACGCCCTCGGGCCTCCACTGGTGGACGGCATCGGGCCGAAGCCCTACACCGCCGTACAAGCGATGTCGGACGGCGCCTGGCAGCCAGGGTTCGAGAACTACTGGAAGGCCGAGTTCCTGCGGAGCCTCGACGACTCCGTCATCGAGACGGTGGTCGACTTCGCCGGCCGCATCACGTCGCCTCTCTCCGACATCAAGCTGGCGCCCCTCGGGGGTGCCGTCGCTCGGGTAGCCGAAGGGGATACTTCATACCCGCACCGCCGGGCGCCCTGGGTGATCAACATCAACACCCGGTGGGCGGACGGTCTACCCGATGCACACGTGGCCTGGACCCGTGCGCTGTGGGAGGCGGTACAGCCCGTATCGACCGGCGGTGTCTACGTCAACTTCCTCGGCGACGAGGGCCCGGACCGGGTGCGGGCCGCCTACGGAGAGTCCAACTACCAGCGCCTGGCCCGGCTGAAGACCGTCTACGACCCCGACAACGTCTTCCACCTCAACCAGAACATCCCGCCCGCCCGGTGACGCCGACGGCGCGACGTGTTGCGGCCTCGGCTCGGAGCGCTTCCGCTGGTCACCGGCCCTTGAGCGTCGCGTCGCCCTGAGATCGCTGGCTGTCTCGCTTTAGATGACGGCGATGACCACCGGTCGGTTGAGGTGGATGGCGAGGCGTTCGAAGTCCCCTCGGTCCGAGGTGACGATGGCGACGGGGCCGGGCTCGGCGGCTTCGGCCGCCTGGGCCACAGTGATGTCGACGACCGATGCGGCCGGTTCGAGGAGGGCCAGTTCGGTGGCCCGGTCGGCGGCGGAGGTGTCAAGTTGATGGTCGCCGGGTCCGCAGATCCGGTTCAGGTTGGCGGCGGCTGCTCGGCGGCGGTCCCATCCCGCTTCGATCCGCACCGCCACCGGGACCACGACCCGGACCCGTTCGGCTCGCGATCGTCGTTCGTTGGTCACCTCCAGGTAGGCCAGGGCGTCGGTGTGTTTCGGGTTGGCCGGGTCGGCGAGGGCGGTGACCGCCTCGTTGTCGATGACGACCAAGCCGGGCCGGCGGGGTTTCACGCGGAAGCCCGGGCGTCGGCCAGACCGGTGGCGTAGAGGAGGACGTCGTCGGCGCTGGCGTCCGGGCGACGGCGTGCCAGCGCCTCGGCCGCCCGACTGAGCAGGGCAGGGTCGTCGGCCAGGGGATCACCGTCGAGGCGAGCGGCAGCGAGGGCCCGCTGGGCCAGGGTCGGGCGCGCCCCCGGGTGGGCGGCGTAGTGGGCATCGAGCGCCAGGCGTTGGGCAAACGTCTCGACCCGTTCCCGCAGTGCCGCCACCGCTGCGTCGTTGGGCGTCGGGTCGAGCCCCAACTCGACGGCCACCTTGACCGCCTCTCGCAATGCGGCGGGCTGTCGAACCGACGCCACCACGGTGGCATCCCCCTCGAGCCGGTCCAACAGGGCGAAGAGCCGTTCGATCTGCTCGTTGCGTGCGCTGCGCTTGGCCATTCCCACCCTCCTTCGTAACACGAACTGTAACACGCAAGGGCGGCCCGCCGGTTGAGACCTTCGGCCGCACGCGGCACAGAGCTCCCAGGGAACTCCAAGGAAGTCCTCAGAGGACTGGGAGGGATCGCACCGATGGTGGTGGAAGAACTGACCGATCCCTCACCGAAAGGCCGACGCCGTGCCCCGCCTCAAGTGGATCATCGCCCTCCCGCTCGTCGCCGTCCTGCTCCTCCTCGGTGGGACGTGGACCTACATCAACGTCCTGCGCGACGACGCCCCCGCCCGCCTCGTCCTCGAAGGCAACGTCAGCGACAACCTGCCCGCCACGACAGCCACCACCACCGCCGCAGGCGCCACCGCCACCGCACCGGCGAGCTTCGACGGCACCTGGGTGGCCACGACCGGCAGCCAGGCCGGCTACCGGGTCGACGAGATCCTCTTCGGTCAGAACGTCGAGGCCGTCGGCCGCACCAGCAACGTCGACGGTGCCCTCACCATCACGGGCGCCACCGTCGAGTCGGCCGCCATCTCCATCGACCTCGCCTCCGTCGAGAGCGACGAGAGCCGCCGTGACAACCAGTTCCGGGGTCGCATCATGAACGTCGCCCAGTACCCGACGGCGACCTTCACGCTGAAGTCACCGATCGACCTCGGCACCCTCCCCGCCGACGGCGCAACCGTCACCGTCCCCGCCACCGGCGAACTCACCCTGCACGGCACGAAGAAGACCGCGACCGTCAACGTGACCGCCAAGCGCTCCGGCGGAACCATCGCCGTTCAGGGCGCCATCCCGGTGGTCTTCGCCGACTACGGCATCCCCAGCCCAAGCTTCGGCCCCGCCGAGGTCGCGGACCACGGCGAGATCGAGTTCCTCGTCACCTTCGCCAAGTCGAACAGCTAACCGAAGTTCGGCAGGATGACATCCCGGGCGAGCTTCGCCCGGTCCCAGAAGCCGTAGGTGCCCTCGTCGGCCAGCTCCCGGGCTGCTTCGATGAGGGCACCGTACGCGGCGAAGGCGAATGCCCCGCCCACCGAGATGCGCCGCACCCCGGCCTCGGCCAGCTCGGCCACCGTCGGGCCACCCGGCAGGGCCAGGACATTGACGGGCCGGTCGACCGACGCCACCACCGAGCGGATGTCCTCCAGCTTCGTGAGCCCCGGGGCGTAGAGGACGTCGGCGCCGGCCTCCTGGTACGCCTGCAGCCGGGCGATGGTGTCGGCCAGGTCGTCCCGCCCCCGGATGTGGTTCTCAGCCCGGGCGGTGAGCACCATCTCGACCGGGCCCCGGTGGGCCATCGACGCCGCCGCCTCCACCCGCTCGGCCGCCGGCTTCACGTCGTAGAACGGAGTGTCGGGCACGCCGGTGTAGTCCTCGATCGAGCAGCCGACGAGACCGAACGACAGCGCGTTCATGATGGTCATCCGCACCACGGAGGGCTCGTGGCCGAACCCGTTCTCGAGGTCGGCCGACACCGGCACCTCTCCCGCCGCCTTCACGATGGCGGCGGCGTTGGTCAGTGCCTCGTCGTCGACGACCCTCCCGTCGAGCCGGCCAATGGATGCGGCGAACCCACCGCTGGTGGTGGCGATCGCCTTGAAGCCCAGCGCCGCCAGGATCTTGGCCGAGCCGCCATCCCAGGCGTTGGGCAACAGCAAGGGCTCCGGCCCTTCGTGGAGGGCCCGGAAGCGGGCCGCCTGCTCGATGCGGTCGACAGTCGGGGTGCTCTGCTGCTCGCCGCTCATGGAGCGTGAGCCTATGGGCAGGGATTGGCTCCCGCCGTACCCACGCAGACCGCCGCCTTGCGGAGCCGGGCCGACAGCGCCTCCACGTCAGGGTCGTTGCCCGGGTCCTTGTCGGCCAGGACATTGCTCAGTTGCCAGGGATCGGCGACGAGGTCGTAGTACTCCCGGAAGTGCAGGTCGGTGTTGTTGCTCTTCTCGTAGAACTCGATGTACTGCCAGTTCTTCGTCCGCAGCGACGCCCACGCCGGAATACCCCGGTGGCCCTTGTATTCCTTCGGTGACGGCTTGAGCACCGGCCCCAACTCCAGGTACTTCTCGGCCCGGGCGGCGCGGCCGGGGAGGAACGACCGGCCGTCGAACGGGTAGCGGATCTCGGGCGGCTGGTACCCGGCGGCGTCGAGGTAGGTCGGGAGGAAGTCCTCGGTGCCGACGAGGCGCTCGTCCTTCGTGCCCGGCGGGAACACCCCGTCCCACCGGACGAGCAGCGGTGCCTGGATGTGCTCCGTCCACGGCGCCGCCTTGCTGGTCATCCCCCGCTCGTTCCACGAGTAGCCGTTGTCGGTGCTGAGGAGGACGAGCGTGTTGGCCAGTTCTCCCCGGTCCTGGAGGCGGGTCATGACCGTGTCGATCATGTCGTCGGCCACCATCAAGGTCTTCATGGCGCCGTCGTAGGTGACCTGGCCGCACTTGTGGGTGAAGTTGTGGCTCCGCACCCAGGGGGCCTTGTCCTGCTTTTCGGCCTTGTAGTTGGGCCCGCCCTCGATCTGCTCGGGCGGCGTCGGCTTCCACGGCGGGATCGGCTGGGAGTCGTAGCGCTCCGGCCACGAGTACATCTTCTCCAGGTTGCAGGAGTCGGGCCCCGGGGCGACCTGCTCCTGGTGGGGTGCGTGCGGGGCGACCTGCATGAACCACGGCTGGTCGTCACGGGTCTCGAACCCGTCGACGAAGGCGGCGGCCTTCTCGCCGATCCAGTCGGTGGTGTACGGCGCCCGCTCCGTGTGGGTCTTGGCGTCGCCCCGCTGCTTGACCATGAAGCGGGAGTCCTTGTACCCGCCCTGGAAGACGGCCAGGTCGTCGAAGTAGGGCGGCTCGTAGCGCCAGTTCCAGTCGGTGATGAACTTTCCGACCAGGGCCGTGGTGTAGCCGGCGTCGCGCAGGTACCGGGGGGCGATCCAGTCCCGGTCGAGGCTGTCGCCGGTGTAGTTGTCGAAGACGCCGTGGTTGTGCGAAACCCGCCCGCTCCACATCGTCGCCCGGTCGGGGCAGCACACCGGCGTGGTGGTGAACGCCTGGGTGAAGTTGACCCCGGCCTCCATCAGCCAGCGCTTCGTCTTCGGCATGACGGCCGGATTGTCGATCACGCCCTCGTAGCGCATGTCGTCGAAGAGGAAGAAGAGGATGTTGGGCTTGCCCGCCGCCCGGGCCTGCCCCTTCCCCTTGCTTTCGGCCACGGCCGGCAAGAACGCCACTAACAGGGCGAGCCCGAGGACGACCGTCGCCCGGGGCATAAGGCGGGTGAGCGTCACGCTGACAGAGTAGTTCCGCTTCAACATTGGGCATACTGTTTCACACAGTTCACTTGCGTTTCATTCAGGTGGGCTGGTCGCCGCCGATCGGGCGGACTATG
>JAICGL010000121.1 GCA_025923175.1 Acidimicrobiia bacterium | reverse complement strand
GAGGAGAAACGCCTTCTCGGGCCGATGACCCGCGGAGAGCGCAACACGCTCGTTGCCTTCGGTCTGGCTGTCGTCGGCTGGACGCTGCCCGGCGTGGTGGCGTTGTTCACCGGTGACGATTCCGCCATCTACGCCGACGTCAGCGCTTTCCTCGACGAGGGGGTGGTGGCCGTCCTCGCGGCCGGCCTCCTGTTCGTGCTGCCGATCTCATGGCCCGAGCGCCGTTTCACGCTCAACTGGAACGAGGCGGCCCGGATCGACTGGGGCACGATGCTGCTCTTCGGCTCGGGGATCGTGCTGGGGAACCTGATGTCGAAGACAGGGCTGGCCAAGAAGATCGGCGAGGGCCTGTCCGACGCACTGAACGTGTCGAACGAGATCACCATCACGATCCTCGTCGTGGTCATCGCCGTGATCATCTCGGAGACGACCAGCAATACCGCCAGCGCCGCCATCGTCGTGCCGATCGGCATCTTCCTGGCTCAGGCGGTGAACGTGAACCCGGCGGTTCCCGGGCTGGCGGCGGTGTTCGGCGCCAACTACGGGTTCATGCTGCCGGTGTCGACCCCGCCCAACGCCATCGTCTACAGCTCCGGCTACCTCCCGATCACCCGGATGATCAAAGCCGGGGCGGTATTCGACGTGATCGGAGCGGCACTGTGCATCGTCGGTGTCGCCGTCATGGCCCGCGTGGTGGGGCTGGCCGGCTAGGAGGGGGCATGGACGTCAAGCTGCGGCCGGGAACACCCGACGACGCCGAAGCCTGCGGCCGCATCTGCTACGACGCCTTCGCCACGCTCGCCGCCACCCACGGCTTCGCCTGCGACTTTCCCTCTCGCGACGTCGCCACCGGCCTCGTGGCGGCGCTGCTGGCCCATCCGGGGATCTATGCCATGGTCGCCGAGGCCGACGGAGTCGTGGTCGGATCCAACTTCCTCGACGAGCGGGCGGCGATTGCCGGCGTCGGCCCGATCACCGTCGATCCCGGTCTTCAGGACGGCGCGGTCGGCCGGCAGCTCATGGTCGCCGTCATGGAGCGAGCAGCGGCGCGAGCCAAGTCTGGAGTCCGGCTAGTCCAGGCCGCCTACAACACCCGCTCGCTGGCGCTGTACGCCAAGCTCGGCTTCGAGGTCCGCGAGACCCTGGCCTGCCTGCAGGGCCCGGCCCTCCACATGAAGATCGACGGCTGCACCGTTCGGGCCGCCACCGACGACGATCTCGAAGCCTGCGACCGGCTCTGCCATGCCGTCCACGGCCACGACCGTTCCCCCCAGGTCGCCGACGCCATCTCCCTCGGCAAGGCGCTGGTCGTCGAACGCAACGGGAAGCTGACCGGCTACTCGACCGGCCTGTCATTCTTCGATCACAGCATTGGAGAACGCGACGAAGAGATCCAGGCGCTGATCGGCGCGGTCGGCGCGTTCGGCGGACCGGGCATCCTCGTCCCGATGCGCAACACTGCTCTGTTCCGATTCTGCCTCGAGCACGGCCTGCGGGTGGTCCAGGTCATGACGCTCATGACCACCGGCCGATACCAGGAACCGCGGGGCGCCTACCTACCATCGATTATGTATTGATCGACGAGACCAACGAAGACGGCTTCGCCGTCCTGCGGGAGGCGGTTATCCGGTACCGGGCCGTGCTCGGCACCCGGCTCGTCGCCGCCTACGCCCTCGGGAGCCTGGCCCACGGCGGCTTCAGCCCGCTCGTGAGCGACGTCGACCTGGGGCTGGTCCTCGCCGATCCGATCGAGCCGTCTGACCCGCCCACGATCGGGGCGGTGGCCGACGCCGTGAAGGCCGGTGGCACGGCGCTCCACGAGCGGCTGTCGGTGTTCTGGGGCACGCCCGAGACGCTGGCCGGACGGGCGCCCGGCGGCCGGTTCCCGCCCCTGGATCGGCTGGACCTGCTGGAGAACGGGCGGCTCCTCGACGGAACCGAGTGCCACCAGGGCTTGACCGGCCCCGAAACGTCCGAGTTGCTGATCGAAGGTGCGGCATTCGCTCTCGACTTCCTGGGTCCCGGTCACGAGACGGGCGGGCCCGCCTCGTCGAACCTCGGCTCCCTCGCCCCCGCCGGCAACGAGGTGATCGAAGAGATCCGCCGGCCGGAGCTCCTCATGAAGCAGGGGACCCGCCACCTCACCAAGATCGTGCTGTTCCCGGTCCGGTTCCTTTTCACCGGCGCCACCGGTCGGGTCGGGACCAATCACGCAGCCGTCGACTACTACCTGGCCAACCCCGAGGCGGTCGCCCCTGCCCTGGTGGCCGCCGGCCTGCACTGGCGGACGGTCCCCCCCGACGACGAACCGGCAGCCCTAGCTCTCCTCGAGCGGGAGCTCCGCCCCCTCTACCTGGAGTACATCGACGACCACACCACCAGGCTCGAAGACCTCGGCGCCGCCGACCTGGCGGCGGCCTTCACCGCCTGGCGACGACGGCTGACTGTCTAAGGGCGGCCGTGGCAGGAGCCGTGGCCCGAGTCGCGGAAGCTCTTGCCCTTCTGGGGGATGAAGTCCCAGTCGTAGCTGCCCGACTTCAGGGTCAGCTTCAGGACGCCAAAGGTCCTGGCGTTGCGGACCTGGCTGTTGGCCTTGACCGACCCGAGCCGGTCATGGCTGGCCCCACCGGTTCCGACCACGAACTGGCGGATTCCATGGTCAGGATCGGCGCGTCCCCATGGCGTCTGCGGCGCGAAGCGCTCGTAGATGTGACTGTGCCCGGAAAGGACGACTTCGGCGCCATAGTCGTAGAGCGCTTCCCAGATCGGGCCCACGTCGGCCTGGTTGCCGTGCGCCCTGTCGGAGGAGAACCGCGACTGGTGCCAATAAGCCAGCGTGCACTTGTCGTGGTGCTTCGCCAGATCGGCCCGGAGCCACCGCTCCTGTTCCGATCCCTTGCGGCAGCCGACCTTGCTGCAGTTGGCGTTGAGCACGACGACGTGCCAGTCCCCGACGTTGTAGCTGTACCAGCCCTTGCCTCTCGGACCTGCGGCACTTCCGAAGAAGTCCCAGTACGCAGCGGCCCGCTTGGTCTCGTACTCGTGGTTGCCGATCGCCGGCCTCGTGCGGCTCTTGACCCGACCCCACGTCGGGCCGTAGCAGGCAGCGAACTGCTTGCGGGTCGCGTCCGGATAGGCGTTGTCGCCCAACGTGAAGACGGTGCCGCCGATCGACTTGATCAGGGCGGCCGTTGCCGCGTCACCGGACGACCGGCACGAGGCGATGTCTCCAGCCCCGACCAGCACCGCGTCGCCGGCTTGCGCAGAGGGAGTGCCCGCCCAGCCGAACCACAGGACCGCCATTGCGGTCACAAGGCGGGGGGCACGAGAGCGGGGGATCCTCGGAAGGACTCTCATCACGCCCACCTGTTCGTGGGCGTTCGAAGCAGTCCCTTTGGGGGTTTTTGCCGTTTGGGTGAACTTCGCCTGGAGCTTCCGCTCCCGTCACCTGGGTGCGCCCAAGGAAACCAAAAGGGCAGGTCAGCTTATGATCGCCTTATGGACATCGGTGTCATGGTCGGCGGGAGTGGGGTCGAGGCGATCGTCGCCGCGGTGCGAGACGCGGCAGCCGCCGGGGTGCGGCGCGCCTGGCTGCCGCAGGTCTTCAGCGGCGAGGCTCTGACCATCATCGCCGTCGCCGGCCGGGAGATCCCCGACATCGAGTTCGGCACGGCGGTGATCCCGACGTATCCGCGCCACCCGTTGGTGCTGGCCGACCAGGCACTCACCACCGCGGCCGCCATCGGCACCGGCCGACTCCATCTCGGCATCGGGCTCTCCCACCAGCTCGTCATCGAAGGCATGCTCGGCATGGCTTTCGAGAAGCCCGCCATCCACATGCGGGAATACCTCTCGGCGCTGCGGCCGGCGCTGGAGGGCCAGCCCGTCGCAGTGAAGGGGGAGACGCTGCAGGCCAACACGCTGATGGGGCCGCTCAAGGCCGACGATGCCGGGCCCATCCCCATCCTCGTAGCCGCCCTCGGCCCGGCGCTGCTGCGGGCGGCCGGCGAACTCGCCGACGGGACACTGACGTGGATGGCCGCTCCCCAGGTGATCGGCGATCGGATCGCCCCGTCGATCACCGCCGCCGCCGAGGCCGCAGGGCGGGCCCGGCCCCGGGTCGGCGTCGGGCTGCCCGTGGCGGTGACCAACGACGTCGACGCCGCCCTTGAGCGGGCCGCCTCCTCCTACGCCATCTACGGGACCCTGCCGTCGTACCGGCGGCTCCTCGACGAGGCGGGGGTCGAGGGGCCGGCCGGGGTCGTGATCGCCGGCGACGAGGAGGAGGTCGCCGGCCGCATCCGGGCGCTGGCCGACGTGGGTGCCACCGAGTTCCTGGCCTCGCCGATCGGTAGCCGGGCGGTCCGCCAGGAGACGCTGCGGGTCCTCGGTGCGCTCTCCCGGGAGGCAGCCGTCAGCTGACTGCGATGGCGACCTTCATCCCGGCGGCATAGTGGCCGACCTCGTGGCAGCCGATGATGAGACTGTCGCCGGCTTTGAACTTGTGGGTCAGCGAACCGATGTCCCCAGGGTCGACGGTGATGCCATGCCCGTCGCCATGGCCGTCCTTCCCGTCTGACCCCGCCTCCTTCATCTCCTTCTCGTGCTCGGCCTGGGCGGCCTCGTCCCCGATGAAGGCGTCGTGGCGGATCTGGCCCTCGTTATGGAAGACGAACCTCACCGTCTCGCCGGCCTTGACCTCTACGGCGGACGGGTCGAAGGCGATGTCTCGCATCGTCACGTTCACCACGCGGTCGGCGGAGGAGTGGGACCCGTGCCCGCCGCCGCCGCCGCCGCAGCCGCCGAGGAACACGACGGCCGTCACCAATGCGAGAACCCTGCGCTGCTGACCCATGCGCATTTCCTAGCGCATCCGGCCCGGAGGGTCAGATCACCCTGACGGACCTCAGGACCTGTTCAGCCCTGTTGGCCATCCCCAGGGCGTTCGGGTGGACTGGACTGGCCGGTGCGGTCGGCACGAGGCCCTCGACCCACTTCGCGCCCGGGAGGCGGCAGACGTCGTGGCCGACGCTCGACGTGTAGGTGTCAACGAAGATGGCGCCGGTTGCGGCCGCCTGCCCGGCCAGCATGGAGTTGAGCCGCCCTTGCACGGTCCGGAGCCAGGCGACGTCGCCGACGGCGATCGGCATCAGGGGCCAGCAGCCGGGCCCGTCGGCGGGGAGGATGACGGGGTAGCCGACCACCAGGATGCGGGCGGACGGAGCCCGCTCGCGGATGCCGGCCAGGACCGCCGCCACTTTCGGGGCCGTGGCCTCGATCCGGGCGCCGAGCTCGTCGCCCTGGCTGGTGTAGTGGGCCTGGCACGGAGCCCCGACCGGGAGCAGGAGGCTGCGAGCGACACAGTTGGCGATGATCTCGCCGAAGCCGATGTCGTTGCCTCCGATGCCGAGCGTGACGAGATCGACGTCAGGAGTCAGCGCCTCGAGTTGAGGACGGTTGGTCAGCCCGTCGGGCAGGGGTTGCGCCTCGGTCATGTGGTCGGTGGTGGCGCTGCCGCAGCTCACGTCGGTGAACTGGCTGACGGCCAGGGCGGCGGCCACGAGGTGGGGATAGTTGTGATCGGAGCGACCACACCCGAGCGATTCCGGGATCTGGTTGGGGATGCCGGGACCGGAGGTGTAGGAGTCGCCGAGGGCGACGTAGTGGTCGGGGGCGGCGGGGAGATCGGCGGCGGCAGGCGCCGCCAGCGTGGCGATGAGACACAGTCCAAGCACCGCGGGCGTCCGGCCTCGACTGCTCCGTGGTGTCCCCAACCGCATGCACCGACACTACCGCTCAGTAACGACGGATTGCCGTCAGCCCGGGGGTACGGGGGTGCCCCCCGAAATAATCGGCGGCCCGCGCTTTCATCGGACGCCGGTGACCGTCTAGGAAGGTGACGTGAGCGTGGATCTCGAGCTGGCCGCACCCGAGACCGTGTACCGCGTCCTGTCGG
The DNA here is from genome assembly GCA_025923175.1 of Acidimicrobiia bacterium. Lineage (GTDB taxonomy): Bacteria > Actinomycetota > Acidimicrobiia > IMCC26256 > BP-133 > BP-133. Next base: position 3,348 of record JAICGL010000121.1, on the reverse strand, counting down.
AGGACGGGTCCGAGCTGGTGTCCGACCCGCCCGACATCTCCGACGACGACCTGGTGGCGGTCATGGCCGAGATGGTCAAGGCCCGGGTGGCGAACGGCCGGTTCTTCTCCCTGCAGCGCCAGGGCCGGGCCGGGACCTACGCCCCCATCGAGGGCCAGGAAGCCACCGTGGTCGGAGCCGCCGCCGCCCTCGACCCGGCCCGCGACTGGGTGCTGCCCCAGTACCGGGAATGCGTGGCCCTCGGCCGCTACGGCCCCGAGGTGCTGCGGACCTATGCCCTCTACCAGCGGGGCCATCCCGCCGGCGGCCACTTCCCGGACCCGATCCGCGTCTTCCCCATCCAGATCTCCCTGGCGGCCCAGATCCCCCACGCCGTCGGCCTGGCCTGGGCGATGCAGCTCAAGGGCGAGCCCGGCGTGGCCTGCGTGTTCTTCGGTGACGGCGCCAGCTCCGAGGGCGACTTCTACGAGGCGGGAAACTTCGCCGGGGTGCTGGGCGCGCCGGTGCTGTTCCTCTGCGTCAACAACGGCTGGGCCATCTCCACCCCGCTGCACGCCCAGACAGCGGCCACGAGTTTCGCCGCCAAGGCCGCCGCCTTCGGGATCCCCGGCGTGCGGGTCGACGGCAACGACGCCCTGGCCATGATCTCCGTCGTGGCGGCCGCCCGGGAGCGCGCCGTCACCGGCGGCGGCCCGACCCTGATCGAGGCGGTCACCTTCCGCATGGGCCCCCACACCACCGCCGACGACCCGAAGCGCTACCAGGAGCCGGAGGAGCGGGCCGCCTGGGAAGGCCGCGACCCCATCGTCCGCCTCCGCCGCCACCTCGAGGGCCGGGGCCTGTGGGACGCCGACCGCCACGCCGCCGCCGAGGCGGCCGCCGCCGAGGAGATCGACGCCACCTGGGACGTCGCCGAGGCCACCACCGTCGCACCCGACCACTTCTTCGAGCACACCTACGCCGAGCCGACACCCCGCATGGTGACCCAGCGGGCCGAGCTGCGGGCCCGCCTGGGGCTCGACGAGCCCGAGGCCTGAGCCGTGGCGGTCATGACGCTCGTCGAAGCGATCAACCACACGCTGCACCAGGAGATGGAGCGGGACGGCCGGGTCCTCGTCTTCGGTCAGGACGTCGCCCGCAACGGCGGCGTCTTCCGGGCGACCGACGGGCTCCTCGACCGCTTCGGCGGGAAGCGGGTGGTCGACACCCCCCTGTCGGAAGCGGTGATCATCGGGACGGCCGTCGGCCTGGCCGCCGAGGGGATGGTGCCGGTACCCGAAATCCAATTCCTCGGGTTCTCCTGGCAGGCGTTCCACCAGCTCGCCGGCCAGCTCGCCCGGCTGCGCTACCGGTCGGACGGGCGCTTCGACTGCCCGGTCACGGTGCGGGCGCCGTTCGGCGGCGGGGTACGCACCCCCGAGCTCCACTCCGAGGCGCTGGAAGCGCAGCTCGTGCAGTGCCCGGGCCTGAAGGTTGTGCTGCCCGCGTCGGCGTCCGACGCCAAGGGCTTGCTTGCCTCGGCCATCCGCGACCCCGACCCCGTCATGTTCCTGGAGCCCCTCAAGGGCTACCGGCTCGTGAAGGACGAAGTCCCCGAAGGCGATCACCTCGTCCCGCTGGGGAAGGCGAACATGATCCGGACGGGCGACGACGTCACGCTCATCGCCTGGAGCGCTCAGGTGGAGGTGGCCCGCAAGGCGGCCGCCGTGTTGGCCGACGAGCACAACATCTCGGCCGCAGTACTGGATCTCCGGACGCTGGTCCCGCTCGACATCGAGGCCATCGTGGCCGCCGTCGAGCACACTGGCCGGGCCGTCGTGGTCAACGAGGCCCCCCAGTCGGCCGGCTTCGCCGCCGAAGTGGTTGCCACCATCTGCGAGGAGGCCTTCTACTCGCTCGAGGCGCCGGTGGCCCGCGTCGGAGGCTACGACGTCCCCTACCCGGTGGGGATGCTCGAAGAGCACTACGTCCCCGACGCCGCCCGGGTCGTCGCCGCCGCCCTCCGCGTCTGCGGCGAGGGGAGCTAGCGCCCGTGGCGAAGGTCGAGTTCGTCCTCCCCGACGTCGGCGAGGGTCTGGAAGAGGGCGAGATCGTTTCCTGGCTGGTCGCCCCCGGTGACACGGTCGCCCGGGACCAGCCGCTCGTCGAGGTCCAGACCGACAAGGCGCTGGTCGAACTGCCCTCCCCGGTTGCCGGGCAGATCGTCTCCCTGGCCTTCGCCGCCGGCGACATCGTGAAGGTCGGCCAGATCCTGGTGGTCCTCGAGGACAGTCGAAGCGGCGATCCTGCGCCCCATTCGCCTCCACCTGCGACGAGCCTCGCCACCGACCCTCCTTCGGCCTCCGCATCTCCCGGCGGTGCCCCAGCCGCCCGCCCCAAGGCCGCGCCCGCCGTCCGCAAGCTGGCGCTCGACCGCGGCGTCGACCTCGCCACCATCACTGGCTCCGGCCCGGGCGGCCGCATCCTCGCCACCGACGTCGAGGCCGCTGCGGCCCCCGCCCCCGCAACTGGCGTTCCTGACCACGGCATCGGCGCGGTGAGGAACGCCGGTTCGGCGGCGGGGCCGAGCGGTGAGATCGGGTGGATGGAACCGGGGCGGCATCCGCTGCGGGGGATCCGCCGGGTGACGGCCGAGGCGATGGCCCGGTCGTGGTCGGAGATCCCGCACCTCACGACGCTCGACGAGATCGACGCCGCCGGTCTCCTGGCCGCCCGACGGCGGTTGGCCGACGCCGGCATCGACACGACGATCGGTGCGCTCCTCGTCGCAGCCGTCGCCCGCGGCCTTCGGCGCTACCCGGTGTTCAACGCTTCCCTCGAAGGCACGTCGGAGGACTCGGGCGGAACCATCGTGGTGCACCCGGACTGCAACATCGGTCTGGCGGTGGCGACGGCCGATGGATTGGTGGTGCCCGTCATCAGGCAGGCGGACCGGCGACCGCTCGCCGATCTCGCCGCCGAGGTCCGGCGGCTGACCACAGCGGCGCGCAACCGGCGGGTCGGGGTGGCGGAACTCCGGGGCGGGACGTTCACGATCTCCAACTGGGGCGCCATCGGTGGCCGCTATGCCACGCCGCTCATCCGGCCGCCGGAGGTCGGGATCATGGGTTTCGGCGCGATCGAGCAACGGCCGTTCGTCATCGACGGCGAGGTGAAGGCACGGCCGACCCTGCCCTGGTCGCTGTCGGCCGACCACCGTCTCATCGACGGGGACGTCTCCACCGCCTTCAGCGAGTACGTCACCGGGCTTCTCGCCGATCCGATCACACTCCTCGCCGAGCTGCTCGCCGACGGAACGCCCGGCGCCCCCGGATCCTGATGGTTGTCGGCGAAGTCGCTGTCGGCGTC
>JAICGL010000120.1 GCA_025923175.1 Acidimicrobiia bacterium | reverse complement strand
CGCCTCGAGCACCACCTGCGGATCGCCCAGTCGGTGACGACCAATGTCGACTCCATGGCCAACGCCTCGGTGTTCAGCATCACCGCCACCGCCAAACCGGGGCACACCCTGGCCGAGCTCGAGGCGACGATCGATGCCGAACTGGCCGACCTCGCCCGGCGCGGCCCGACCAGGGCCGAGGTCGAAGCGGCCAAGACCGCCGTCATCGCCCGCTCGGTGCGGGGTCTCGACAACCTCGGCGGCTTCGGCGGCTTCGCCGACCAGCTCAACTTCTTCAACCATTACCAGGGCAGCCCCGACGGCATCGAGGAGGACCTGCACCGCACGGCGGCCGTCACCGCCGAGCGGGTCCGGCGCTTCGCCGACCGGTACCTCGATCCGGGCCGCCGTGTGGTCATCGAGGTGACCCCCGGCGCCAGGACGCCGGTCGACGACCCGCCGTCGCCGCCCGAACCTGAAACCTCCGATGACCCCGATGTGGCCGGAGCGGAGGAGCCGCCGCCGTCGACCGAGGCGTGGCGCGCCGCCGTGCCACCGGCCGGCCCGGTCCCGGCGGCGCCGGCGCCGCCGGTGCAGCAGTTCACGCTGGACAACGGGCTGGCGGTGTGGCTGGTGGAGTCGCACCGGCTGCCGACCGTGTCGGCGTCCCTGGTGTCGCGCGTGGGAAGCGCCGGCGATCCTCCTGCCCGGCCCGGGCTGACAGACCTCGCCACCGGCGCGCTCGATGGAGGAACGACGCAGCGCGACGCCCTCGGGCTTTCCCGGGAACTCGAGGCCGCCGGCGCCACCCTCGGCGACGACACCGGCAAGGACGGCACCTGGCTCACGGCCACGTCGCTCACCGGTCACGCCCGGGCGACGCTGGCGATCATGGTCGACGTCGCCCGGAACCCGACCTTCCCGGCCGACGAGGTCGAACGGGTACGTGACGCCGCCATCGTCTCGCTGCGCCAGGACCGCGACGACGCCGCCAAGATCGCCGACACCGTGACCCTCCGGGAGATCTACGGCGCCGGCCACCCCTACGCGCATGTCGCCAACGGCACCGAGGAAGGCCTGCGGGCGGCGACCGTCGACGACCTGCGCCGTGCCCACTCCCGGGCGTTCACGCCGGCCAACGCCGCCCTCCTGCTCAGCGGTGACCTGACCGCCAGCGAGGCGAGACGGCTGGCCGAAGAGGCCTTCGGCACCTGGACCGACGACACACCGCCCAGAGCCCGCACCGCCTCGCCCAGGCCCGGCCCGCCGGCCGGCAGTCCCGACCGGGTCCTCCTGGTCGACAAACCCGGCGCCTCCCAGACCAACCTGGTCCTGGCCGCGCCCGGCCTCGCCCGGTCCGAGCCCGACTTCGAACTGGCGCTCGTCACGAACCAGGTCTTCGGCGGCGGCTTCTCCAGCCGGCTCAACGACAACCTGCGGGAAACGCATGGCTACACCTACGGCGCCTACTCCGAAGTCGACGGTCTTCGCGGTGTCGGCCTGATCTCCATCGACATGGCGGTGCAGGGCCCGTCCACCGCCGACGCCGTCCGTGAGGCGCTGCAGGAGGCCGAGACCCTGGCGTCGGGCGTCACCGCCGAGGAACTGACGCGGGCAACGCAGTCACTCGCCGGTTCGGCGCGCACCCTGTTCGACACCAACAGCTCCACGCTGTCGGCGATGCGGACCCTCTATCTCAACGACCTGCCGGCCGACTATTTCCAGACCCGCCCGGCCCGCCTGGCCCGCATCACCGCCGACGACGTCGCCGGCACGGCCCGGCGCCGATTCCCTCCAAGCGCTTTCACGGTGGTGGCCGTCGGCGAGCAGGCCGCGATCGAAGGCCCGCTCCGGGCCCTGAACCTCGGCTCGGTCGGCCTCCGCTCGCCCTAGCCGCCCGGCGCCGTCGGCGGTTCAGGCAGGAGCGAGGCGACCGGATCGGGCGCCTGGGGGCGGGCGAACGTGGCGGCCACGGTGGCCTCGTCGGCACCGAAGAAGCCGGCCGGGAACAGACCGCCCTCGGTCACCGAGACCGTCCAGACGCCCCAGGCCACGCCCGACAGCTTGGTCAGGTCGAGATCGAGGATGGTCGTCCCCGACCCGCCGGGCAGGCGGGGCTGGGAGCGCCCGACCTCCTTGCCCGATGCGTCGCGCACCACGATCGCGTGGGCCGGGTCCGGCAAGTAGGGAAGGCTGAACCCGGCGTTGGTCACCTTGAGGCGGCCGGTTCCTTCTTCGACCGTGATCTTGTGGGCGTCATCCGCGACGTCGCCTTCGGCGGCAGGCTCGTCACTGCCGACCGGGCTGTTCCACCAGGCGGTGGTGCGCAGCGGATGGTTGATGCCGGCCAGGATCTCGGCGTCCCGAGCGGCCTGCTGCTCGTCGAGTACGCGGTTGACCTCGTCGGGTGACAGCCCGACCAGCCGGCGGGCGAGTTCGACGCCCCGGGCCGGATCGGCGTTGCCGTATCCCTGGCGGAAGAACGGCACATCCGGTACCGGCTTGCCGGTGATCTGGAGCACCCGCTTGACGTCGGTCGGCCGCAGGGTCGGGTTGGCTTCCAGCAGGAGGGCCACGATGCCGGCCGCCTCGGGGGACGCCATCGAGGTTCCCGACATGATCGTGTAGCGGGCCTGGTCGCCGGCGGGGAGGGCGAGGTCATGGCGGGTCCCGAGGACCGGCAGGAGCGTGCCCGCCGCCCGGGCGCCGACGACGTACTCGCCCAGAGCCATGATCGACGGGTGGTACAGGCCCATCCGGAGCGGCCGACGGGGGTCGCCGGCCAGATCGTTCGCCTCGAACCTTCCCGGCTCGAGGACGTCGGCGTCGAGGCCGCCGGAGCTGAAGTCGGTCATGCCGGCCTGCTGCGTGGCGGCCGCCACGGCGATGACCCAGGGCGCCATGGCGCTGCTGTTCATGGTCATCTCGTCGCCGTCGTTGCCCTGGGCGAAGAGGACGACGATGCCGGCGTCGGCGGCCGCCTTGGTGGCCTTGTTGATGGGGGCGTTCGGGTCGAACGCCTCGAAGGACCCGCCATAAGAGTTGTTGATGGCCCGGATCCCGTACTTCTGGTGGTTGGCGAGGATCCAGTCGTAGGACTGGAGCACACCTTTGGTGTGAACGGTGAGCCCTTCCCCGGTACCGATCCCCACCAAGGACGCGCCGGGAGCGGACCCCTTGTACGTGCCACCGGAGGCGGTCCCCCGCCCGGCGACGTCACCGGCCACGTGGGTGCCGTGGCCGGAGCTGGTGTCGCTGTTGGGCAGACCCTCGAGTGGGGCAGGCCCTCCGTCGCCCAGAGGGGTGACCTTCACGTTGGCCACCATTGCCTCGGCGAGGTCGGGGTGGGTGAAGTCGACGCCGCTGTCGACGACCGCCACCGTCACGCCCTTCCCGGTCACGCCGAGGTTGGGGATGGGCAGGGCGGCGCCGAACCCGCCGGGGGGAGCCTGTCCGGGCAGCGGCGGGAGCTTCGGGTTCTGGGCGGCGACCTGGCGGTCGCTGAAGTAGCGCAGCTGCTTGTTGGGGTAGACGCCTTCCACGCCGGCCAGCCGCCGCAGGGTGTCGAGCCGGGCGGCCGGGAGCTGCAGGGAAGCCACGGGGATGTGCTTGGCCGTCCACGCGTCGGTTCCGAGGGCGGTGAGGCGCCGGGTCAGGGCCGGCGTGGCCGGACGGTCGAGGCTGACCAGCACGTCGAGGGAGTCACCCGGCAATCGGTCGGTCGCACCGGCACCGGCCACCGCCGGCAGCACGGCGGCCCCTATGAGAGCGACGACCAGGAAATGCAGGATGCGGCGCAAAGCGGGCCCTCCCCGAAAGCACAGGACCGCTCCCCCGGCGGCCCAGAACTACGGTAACCGACCCATACCCCCCATCGGGGTCGGTACCACCCGAAAGGGCCCTTTCCGTGGGACACCCCTGGACCCCCGGGCCCACTCAGCGGGACACCGCGGGCCTTCGAGTTTTCAGCTCGCAGACAGCGGCGCCGGGCGGCGGCGGACGTCGGTGCCGTCGACCCGGTTCCGGCCGTCGTGCTTCGCCCGGTAGAGCGCCCGGTCGGCGGCGGCCATGAGCTCGGCGAGGTCGAGCACACCGCCGACCCCGGCCTCGGCGACCGGAGCGGTGGCCAGGCCCACCGAGGCGGAGATGGCGAGCCGGGGATCGATGAAGCTGAGCTGTGCGATCCGGCGGCGGATCCGCTCCGCCGTGGCGAGCGCGTCGTCGTGGCCGGCGCAGAACAGCAGGGCACAGAACTCGTCACCCCCGAAGCGGCCCACGAGGTCGGTGCTGCGCACGCAGCCGACGATGGCGTCGGCCGTCCGGGCGAGGACGTCGTCGCCCGCCAGGTGGCCGAACACGTCGTTCACCGCCTTGAAGTGGTCGATGTCCACGAGGGCGACGGCCACGAGCTGCTCCTGACGGCGGGCGTGGCCCAGCGCCGAGGAGGCGGTGGCTCGCCACGCCTCGCAGTTGAGGACACCGGTCTTGGAGTCGTGGCGGGCCTCGTGCTGCAGAGGCTGGTGGAGCAGGCCCCGCTGCATGAGCATCAGCGCCGGGCCACCCAGCAGGAGGAAGCCCGGCCAGTAGCCGTACAGCACCGCGCAGACCGCGCCCGAGCCGAGCACGGCGCCCTCCACGATGTAGAAGGAAGGGCTTGCCAGCTGGGCCTGCAGGTACTGCTCGTCCGCCGCGTCGTTGACCCGCGAGGCGATGAAGAACCCGGCCGATTCCGTCACCAGGAACGTGGCCATGGCCGCCAGCACGGCGGCGAAACGTGTTGCCGACCCCGACGACTGCAGGATCTCGTAGCCGTTGACGACCCGGAACATTCCGGCTGCGGCAAAAGCTGACAGCGTGACGATCCCCCATGACCCGATCCACTTCCACCGGGTGATCCGGATCCCCCGGGCCCAGGCATGGACGTACACCGCCGCCGCCACCCAACCTGCGAGCCCGGCGGGGATCAGGAGCGCCGCTGCGAGCGGCCAGGCCGAGAGGCCCTTGTGGATGCGCTGCCGATCGATCCGCCCGCCCTCGGCCAGACGACCGAGCTCCACGACGGCCACCCCGCCGGCGATCAGCGCCAGCATGGCCCCGGTGCACCCGATACCCGGCCGGGCCAGGAACGGCGCAGCCAGGGTGACCCCCGCCGCCACCACCACGACAAGGGCGTTGTAGATCCGGGCCGGCAGCGGTGTGCGCCACCACGCTGCCCATTCCCCCGTCGTCGGCGCATCCACCGCTGCGACGGGACCGCCGGTTGGCCTCTCTCGTGCGCCTTTGTCCGACAACGCCGCCAACGCTCCTGCCCTCGCGGATCCGACACTCACAGATCGGCCGGCGCAGACCCGTCCTGAGGTGATGCCGGACTATCTGTTGCGGGACAGGCCGGACCTACCGGGGCGAAGCGGTACCGGCCTCGCCGTTCTCACCGAGTTCGATCTCGACATCGAAGTCGACGTCGACCTCGACGTGGGAGTCGTCGCCGGGACGCCATGCCAGCGACGATTCGGCGGACGGCGCTCCGGCCTTGGCCAGGGCGGCGGCGATCGTGGTCGGCGATGCGTCGAAAATCATGTTGGTTTCGGGTCGTTCGACGACCGCGGGCGGGTCGGGCAGCTGGGCCTGGCGCCGGCGCCGGGACACCGGCCGGAAGGGGCTACGAGCCGGAAGCGCAGGCGACGGGGCAGGCGCCGGCGGAGCCGGTACCTCCTCCTCGTCCGATCTCTGCGGCTTCTTGGGCGTGTCCACAACCTCTCCCCAGCTGCTCGGGTTGTTCGTCTCGGAAAGCATCGGCATACGGAAAGCGCACCTAAAGCGAGGCCTTTGGCGGGTTGACCGCAATCCCCGCAATGGTTGTGTGAACAGTTTGAAAAGCTTCCCGCGGTTCCCTTGACCTGCCAGACGTTCATCTCGCACCCTGGGCAGGCGATGACGAATGGAACGATGTCCCGCCCGGCTACTCCGGTCCTGCTCTTCGACGAGGGCCAGGCGTCGAGCCTTGACGCCCTGGCGGCGTCGGTCGGCATCTTCGGTGCGGGCCGGTTCGAGCTGCTGTACGCCTCCGACCTGGATTCACTCCGGCAGATGGCGAGCGAGCTTGCAAGCGCGCATGCGGAGGCGCTGGTTGTGGTCGACGCCGACGGAAACCCCGAGCCGAAGGACCTCCTCGCCAACGCCGCTGACATGGGGTTCCCCCTGGTCGTGCTCAGCGACGGACGCGACGACGCCATTCACGATCACGCCCTCAGCGTCGGCGCTGCCGCCTACCTGCTGAGCGAGCTCCCGGCCCGGGCCCTCGTCGACAGCCTGGAAGCCCTCTCCATCAGCTGAGCGCGCCCGGCAATCCCTAGGATTGCCAGATGCCTGAAATCACGCCATCGAAGGAGATCGTCGGCGTCGTCGTCGTGAAGCCCGACGTGCACGGCGACAACCGGGGCCGGTTCGTCGAGACATTCCGGCAGGAGTGGTTGCCCGACGGTGCTCCGCCGATGGTGCAGGGCAACCGCGCCGACCGCAAGGAGGGGGCACTGGTGGGGCTCCACTACCACCGGTTCCAGTCGGACTTCTGGTACGTCCCGACCGGGCGGGCGATGGTCGTGCTCCACGACCTGCGGACGTCGTCGGCGACTGACGGGGCGACCCTCATCCTCGAGATCGGCGAGCACGACCATCGCGGTGTCTACATCCCGCCGGGTGTCGCCCACGGGTTCTACGCGCTCACCGACATGACGATCACCTACCTGGTCGACCACTACTACAACCCGGCCGACGAACTCGGCGTCGCCTGGGACGACCCGGCCCTCCAGATCGTGTGGCCGACGGCGAATCCCGAGCTGTCCGAACGGGATCGCACGAATCCCCGCCGGGCCGACATCGACCCGGAACTGCGGCCCGTCTAGCTGGTACCGGCCGCGATCTGCATGAGGTACTGGCCGTAACCGCTTTTCATGAGCGGGCGGGCCAGTGCCTCGAGCTCGGCCTGGCTGATGTAGCCCTCCCGGAACGCCACTTCCTCAGGGCAGCCGATCTTCAAGCCCTGCCGTTCCTCGATCACCTGGATGAAGTGCGCCGCCTGCATGAGCGACGTGTAGCTCCCGGTGTCGAGCCAGGCGGTACCCCGGGGGAGCACGCCGACGTAGAGCGAACCCCGCTGGAGGTAGACGCGGTTGAGGTCGGTGATCTCGTACTCGCCCCGGGCGCTCGGCTCGAGCTTGTGGGCGAGGGCAACGACGTCCTGGTCGTAGAAGTACAGCCCGGGAACGGCGAAGTTCGACTTGGGCTGGGCCGGCTTCTCCTCGATCGACACCACCTTGAACGACTCGTCGAACTCGACGACGCCGTAGTCCTGCGGGTTGGCGACCTGGTAGGCGAAGATCACGGCGCCGTCCGGGTCCTGGTTGGCCTTGAGCTGTTCGCCGAGACCGGAGCCGTAGAAGATGTTGTCGCCGAGGATGAGGGCCACCTTGTCGTCGCCGATGAAGTCGGCTCCGAGAACGAACGCCTGCGCGAGCCCGTTGGGCGTCTCCTGGACGGCGTAACTGAAGCGGCAACCGAACTGCGACCCGTCTCCGAGCAGCCGTTCGAAGCTGGCCCGATCCACCGGCGTCGTTATGATCAGAATGTCCCGCACACCAGCCAGCATCAGCGTCGAGAGCGGGTAGTAGATCATGGGCTTGTCGTAAATGGGCATCAGCTGCTTGCTCACCGCGTGGGTGATCGGATACAGCCGCGTGCCGCTCCCGCCGGCGAGGATGATGCCTTTCATGGCTGGCCCGACAGTAGCTTCCAGCCGAGGCTGATCCTGATGCGCGTCGTTGTGACAGGCGGAGCCGGATTCCTGGGGTCGCACGTGTGCGAGCTCCTGCTCGACCGGGGTGACGAGGTCGTCGCCCTCGACAATCTCTGCACGAGCACGGTCGACAACGTCGCCCATCTCATGGATCGCGACGGGTTCCGTTTCGTCCGTCACGACGTGAGCCAGTACGTCGACGTCCCCGGCCGCGTCGACGCGGTGATGCACCTCGCCAGTCCGGCGTCACCCATCGACTATCTCGGCCTGCCCATCGCGACGTTGAAGGTCGGCAGCGTCGGCACGCTCAACACCCTCGGCCTGGCCAGGGGCAAAGGGGCGCGGTACCTCTTCGCCTCCACCAGCGAGGTCTACGGCGATCCCGCAGTCCACCCCCAGGGCGAGGACTACTGGGGCAATGTGAACCCGGTCGGCGTCCGCAGCGTCTACGACGAGGCGAAGCGCTTCGGCGAGGCCGTGACGATGGCGTACCACCGCGAGCATGGCATCGACGTCCGGATCAGCCGCACCTTCAACACCTACGGTCCCCGGATGCGCCCCGACGACGGCCGGGTGGTGTCGAACTTCATCGTCCAGGCCCTCGCCGGCACGCCCCTCACGATCTACGGCGACGGGAGCCAGACGAGAAGCTTCTGCTACGTCGACGACCAGGTGCGCGGGCTGGTGGCGCTGCTCGACTCCGACCACGTCGGCCCGGTGAACATCGGCAACCCCGACGAGTTCACCGTGCTCGAGCTAGCGGTGACCGTTCTGGAGCTGACCGGTTCGGCGTCGGAGCTCGTCTTCAAACCCCTCCCGCAGGACGACCCCACGCGCCGGCGGCCCGACATCTCCCTGGCCGCCGAGGTGATGGCCTGGAAGCCGGAGATCAGCCTCCGGGAAGGCCTGACCCGAACCATCCCCTGGTTCCAGGCCTGCTGACCTGGGCATTCCTGGGTCGCACCGCACCGGGTCGACCCCTGCGTCCCGAGGTTCCCGGGCAGTTCGCGCTACCTTTCTCGCCCGATGGCCCAGGACCCCGATCCCAACGTCGAGCTCACCACCGCCCGCGGTGTCACCCGCACCCTGGACGACTGGACGACCAGCTTTCACCTCGCGTTGACGGTCCTGCCCGGCCGGCCCGAGGCGGCGTCCTTCGTGCGGATCGGGAAGCGCATCGCTGACGTCCTGGGCGGCTCCGACTGCCGTCCCGCCTTCCTCGTGGTCGGCAACGAGCGGTCCGCCCGCCGAGTGCTGGGCAGCGCCATCGACGAGTACCTCTGCTTCCTCGACCCCGAGGGCGCCTTCGTGAAATCGGCCGGGCTGACCAAGCTCCCAGCCTTCGCCTACGTGCGCCTGGACGGCACCCTGGGCGGCGCCGCCGAAGGCTGGGACCCCAACGCCTGGGACGACGTGGTGGAGCTTCTGGCCAAGGAAATGGCCTGGTCCCGCCCGCTGATCCCCGCCCCGGGCGACCCCCCGCCCTCCGCCGGCTGGAACGCGTAGGACCGGATACGCCGGGCCGTCCCGCTTGGGGCCCGACGGAACATCGCTCGCTTTCGGCT
>JAICGL010000119.1 GCA_025923175.1 Acidimicrobiia bacterium | reverse complement strand
GGCTCGGCTTCAACTACGAGACCGGCCCCTTCAAGGGCACCGAACGGGCCGTCGCCTTCCGACGAGTACGTGATAGTAAGGCCCTAACACTCGTCGGGTTCGACTCGTTCTCCGTGAACTCACGCTCGGCCTACATCGCCCTCCCGCTCAACGACGCCAGCGGGGTGATCGGCGTGGCCGTCTTCGAGGTGGGAAAGGAACCGGTCTTCACGGTGGTCGGCGACCATGGCGGCCTGGGCGAGACCGGCGAGACCCTGCTCGGCGTGCGGCGCGACGACGCCGTCGTGATCGTCGCTCCCACCCGCTTCGACGACGAACTGCCGAGGGGTCGCAGCATCGGCGCCGGCTCGACGGAACGGGGGCTCCGGGCGGCTGTGGACGGCCAGGCCGGCCAGGGTGTGGTGCGCGACTACCGGGGCAAGCAGACCCTGGCCGCCTGGCGTCCGCTGCCGTCGCTTGGTTTGGGCCTCGAAGTGAAGATGGACGTCTCCGAGGTGGTGGCTCCGGTTCGGGAGCAGCGCCGCACGCTGTTCCAACTCGCCATCATCGGTCTGCCCATCCTCGCCGCTGGAGCGCTGCTGGCCGCCCGGTCCGTCTCCAAACCGATCACCCGTCTCACCGAGGCGACCAGGACCATCGCCGCCGGCAATCGCGACTTCCAGGTCCCCGTCGACCGCGACGACGAGGTCGGCGAGCTGTCCCAGGCCTTCAACACCATGACCGCCGAACTGGCCGCCAGCTACGCATCGGTGGAGGAGACGGTCAAGGTCCGCACCGCTGAACTGGCGCTGCTGCAACGCGTGGCAGTTGCGGCGAACCAGGCGGCCACTCCGGCGGAGGCCACCCGTACTGCCCTCGAACTGGTCTGTCATCACACCGGTTGGGCCGTCGCCCACGCCTTGCTGGTGAAGGAGCTTGAGTACGGACCCGCGGAGGTCGTGTCGGGAAAGGTCTGGTACACGAACGATCCAGAGCGGTACCTCCCGTTCAAGGAAGCTACAAAGCGACTCCGCCTGCCGGCCGGCGTTGTCCTACCGGCGGAGGTTATCGATGGCCGAAGGGCGGTCTGGGTCATCGATCCCGACCCCACCGACCAGCGCGTTCCTCGGGGAGCGGCCGCGGCAGAAGCCGGGTTGCGGACGTGGATGATCTTCCCGGCCCTCATCGGCCACAAAGTGGTCGCGATGCTCGAGTTCTTCTCCACCGAGCCGATCCCGCCTGAGCACGCGGTCGTTTCACTCGTGAACGATGTCGCAACCCAGGTCGGGCGGGTGATCGAACGGATGTGGGCCGACGACGCCCTCCGGGCCGCCAAGGAGGCCGCGGAAGTGGCCAACGAGGCCAAGAGCACGTTCCTGGCCAGCATGAGCCACGAGTTCCGCACACCGCTGAACGCCATCATCGGCTACGCCGAGATGCTCGAGGAAGAAGCCTCCGACGGCGGTCAGGAAGATCTCCTGCCCGACCTGGGGAAGATCCGCTCCGCCGGCCGGCACCTCCTGGGGGTCATCAACGACGTCCTCGACCTGTCCAAGATCGAAGCGGGCCGGACGGACCTGTACCTCGAGACGTTCTCGGTGGACACCCTGCTCGACGAGGTGGCGGCCACCGTGCGGCCGCTGGCCGAAAGCAAGGGGAACAGGCTCGAGATCCGCAAGGGCGACGAGCTGGGGGAGATGTACTCCGACCTCACCAAGGTGCGCCAGACGCTGCTCAACCTGAGCGGCAACGCCTCGAAGTTCACTGAAGCCGGCACGGTCACGGTCAACGCGAGGCGAGACGGCGACGATGTCGTCTTCGAGGTCAGCGACACAGGGATCGGCATCGCCCCGGAGCACATGGATCGGCTGTTCCAGCCGTTCTCCCAGGCGGAGTCCTCGACGGCCCGCCGCTTCGGCGGCACCGGGCTCGGCCTCGTGATCAGCCGCCGGTTCTGCGAGATGCTGGGCGGCGGTGTGACGGTGCAGAGCGAGCCGGGCGTCGGGTCGACGTTCACGGTGCGCCTGCCGGCCCGCTTCGAGGAGCATTCCGTCGCGGCGCCGGTCGTGGCCGCCCCGCCGCCTCCGGTGCCGGCTCCGGCTCCGGCTCCAACGCCGGCGACGGCCAATGGTTCAGCCGTGCTCGTCATCGAGGACGACGCCACCGTCCGGCAGCTGCTCGAAGGTGTGCTCACCGAAGAGGGCTATCGGGTCGTGACGGCCGCCGGAGACGCCGACACGGTGGAGCTGGCCCGCCAGCTCCACCCCGACGCCATCACCCTCGACCTGGCGCTGCCCAGCCTGGCCGGCTGGAACCTCCTCGCCGCCATCAAGGCCGACTCCGAGCTGTCCGACGTGCCGGTCATCGTCCTGCTGGTCGTGGAGGAAGCTGCGGGTGTCCCGCTCGGCGCCACCGACTACCTCACCAAACCGGTCCAGCGGGACCGGCTGGTGGGCTTGCTGCGCAAGCACTGCCCGGAAGGGACGGCCCCCGTCCTCGTCGTCGAGGACGACGCCGACACCCGCGAGATGCTGCAGCGAATGCTGGAACGGGAAGGGTTCACCGTCACCGAAGCGGCCGACGGCCGGGCCGGCCTCGACCGGGTGGCGGAGCAGCGCCCGTCGCTGATCCTCCTCGACCTGCTCATGCCGCAGATGAACGGCTTCGAGTTCCTCGCCGAACTCCAGACCCGCCCCGAGTGGCGCTCCATCCCCGTCGTGGTGGTGACCGCCAAGGACTTGACCGCCGAAGAACACGCCCGCCTTTCCGGCCAGGTCTCCGAAGTCCTCCGCAAGGGCGCCTATACCCGTGAACGCCTCCTCTCCGAAGTTCGCGAGCGGGTGGCGGAGTGGACGGCAGGAAAGGCGTGAGCGACCGCGACCTCGCCCGGCGTGACTTCCTCCGGCTCGCCGCTGGTGGCGCGGCGTTACTGACGACGGGAGCGCACTGCGGCGGGTCCGACCCGGCGAAGCCGGCACGTACGGCGCCAACCGACGGCGGCGCCAAGGGGAAGCCGACGCTGCGGATCGCCCAGTGGAACAACTACGTCGCCGGCTACGACCGCTGGTTCGATGAGGAGTACACAAAGGCCTGGGGAGAGCGGAACGAGATCGAGGTCGTCGTCGATCATTTCGACATCAATCAGCTGGCCGCGCACGCCGAATCCGAGGCCGCGTCGCAGCGAGGCCACGATCTGTTTCAGTTCGTCCTCTCGTCTCCGTCGCCACTCGAAGACCACGTCATCGATCATCGGGAGATCATCGAAGCAGTCGAGGCGAAGGTTGGGAGGATGACTCCCCACGTCGAACGGAGCGTGTTCAACCCGACGACGAAGAAGTACTTGGGAGTCTCAGACTTCTGGGGCCAGAGCCCTATCCATTACCGAACTGATCTCTGGGGCAGCATCGGACAGCTTCCCAACTCGTGGGAGGACCTGATTTCCGCCGGTACTCGGCTCAAGGCCCTCGGCCACCCAATCGGTATCGGTTTGGGTGATGACGCCGAAGCCAACACCATCCTGCTCGGCCTCATGCACGGCTACGGCGCCTCTGTCCAGGACGAGGAAGGTCGCGTGGCTATCAACAGCCCCGCCACCGTCGCGGCGGTGAAGGTCGGGGCCTCCCTCTACCAGTCAGCCATGTTGCCCGAGGTCCTCAACTGGGACATCACCTCGAACAACCGTTATTTCGTGTCCGGCCGAGGATCGCTGATCGTGAACTCCATCGCCGCGATCCGGGCGTTGGAAACGCAGGATCCCGAATTGGCGGGGAAGACCGGCCTCCTTCCCGTGCCTCAGGGGCCCCGGTCCAGGCTCGGTCCCTACACGGTGAGTATCTACGTGATTTGGAGGTTCTCCGAAAATCAGGAGGCGGCGAAGCGGTTCCTCGTTGACCTGGTCACCGACTATCGCCAACCGTTCGTCCAGAGCCGATTCCTCCAGTTCCCATCGTTCCCCGGCGCGGTCGGCGATCTTGCCAGCGTGCTCGCCAGCGATGCCCAGGCCGTGCCTCAGGACAAGTACCGACTGCTGGCCGCCGCCGCCGAATGGACGACCAACCTCGGATACCCGGGCCACGCCAACGCCGCGATCGACGAGGTCGTCAAGACGTCGCTCATTTCGCAGATGTTCGCGGCCGCCGCACGTGGCGACATGAGCGCCGTGGATGCAGCCAAGGCCGCCGAGGCCAAGATCAAACCGATCTTTGACAAGTGGCGGGAGCAGGGGAAGATCTAGCGCCTGGTCAGGATGACGACCGGGATGTCGCGGGATGTCCGGCGCTGGTAGCCGTCGTAGCCCTTGTAGGCGGCGGTGGCCTTGGGCCAGAGAACCTTCTTCTCTTCGGGTGTGGCGATCGTGGCCCGCACCGGGATCGTCTCGCCTTCGAGTTCGATGCTGGCCTCGGGGTTGGCCAGCAGGTTCTGGACCCACTGCGGCGTGCGGTCGTCGCCGCCGTTGGAGCCGATGAGGAGATACCGGTCGCCGTCCGGGTGGCAGAGAAGCGGTGTGACGCGGGGCTGGCCGCTGATCCGGCCAGTGGTCGTGAGCAGGATCATCGGCCGTTTGAACATCTGACCGCCGAACCTGCCGCCCGTCCGGCGGATGAGCTGCGTATGCAGTGTCGTGGCGACGCGGGAGAGCGTGTCCTTCACCTGGTGGCGGTCGATCGTGCAGTTCATGCCTTGGCTTCCAGTGCCTGTTCGGCCAGGCGGCGGGCGATGACGCGGAGGCAGAGCGTCTCGTCGGCGCCTTCGAAGATCGACAGCACCCGGGCGTCGACGAAGTAGCGGGAGACGGGGAACTCCTCGGCGTAGCCCATGCCACCATGGATCTGGAGCGCCTCCCGGGTGACCCACTCTGCTGCCCGGCACACGTAGGCCTTCACCATCGACGCCTCGAGCGCCCCTTCGCCTTTGGCCATGAGCCGGGCGACCGTGTAGGCGAACTGCCGGCCGCCCTGGATGACAGCGGCCATCTTGGCGATCTTGGCCTTCGTCAGCTGATACTCGAAGATCGACTGGTTGAAGACTTTGCGCTCCTTGGCGTAGTCGAGCGCCGCTTCGTAGGCCGCCTGCATGAGTCCGACCGCTCGCGCCGCCGTTTGCAGCCGCCCGTTCTCGAAACCCTCCATCTGGTAGTAGAAGCCTTTGCCCAGGCCGTCCTCCAGGCCGATCAGGTTGGCCTCGGGGACGAACCAGTCGTCGAAGGCGACCTCGAAGGAGTGCATGCCGCGGTAACCGAGCGTGTCGATCGCCCGGCCTTCCATCTTTCCTCCTGCGTCCTGGCTGAACTCGAAGTGGTGGCCGGGCGCCTCAGGCTTTTCGACGATGAACAGCGACAGGCCTTTGTGACCCTTCGACTTGTCGGGGTCGGTGCGGGCCAGGAGCATCAGCGTGTTCGCCCGTCCGGCGAAGGTGGCCCAGGTCTTGACGCCGTTGATCTTGTAGCCGCCCTCGGTCTTGGTGGCCGTGACCTTGAGGTTGGCGACGTCGGAGCCGTAGTCGGGCTCGGTGACCATCACGCCGACCATCGCCTCGCCGGCGGCGATGCGCGGCAGCCAGTCCTTCTTCTGGTCTTCGGTGCCACCCCGCACCAGGGCCCGGGTGAGGATCTCGGGCCGGGTGATGAGCGAGCCGCCGACGTTGAGGCTGCCCCACGACAGCTCCTCGGTGGCGATGACCATGCCGAGGTAGTCGCTCTCGCCCCCGGCGGCGAACCCGCCGAACTCCTCCGGAACGGAGAGGCCGAAGCCGCCGATCTCGGCCAGGCCACTGATGACGTCTTCGGGGATGTCCTCGTTCTTGCGGTGCACGTGCTCGGCCACCGGACGGACCTTGTCGGCCGCGAAGCGGTGGAAGGTGTCGCGGACGAGCTCGAACTCCTCCGCCAGCCAGGGCGAACCGCTGCCGTGGCGGGCGACCTCCTCGGCCACGTCCTCCAGGAACTCCGGCGACCGGTGGGCGTTGACGAACTCGCCGGCCGGGGCGAGGTCCATGGCCGAGACGCCCCACTCACCCTCCCGGCCGACCAGGCGGGCGACGAGGTCGGAGATCGCCTCGGCAGTGAACAGGCAGGCGAGCCGGGCCTCGAGGCCGCCGTGGTTGCCGTAGTCGCACATGACCGCCGCACCCTCGATGCCGGCGGTGGCGTGGGCCAGGTCGTAGGCCAGCACCTGGTGTTCGTCGAGCTTGGCGACGGAGATGCGGCCGTCGTCGCTCGACAGTTCGGCCAGGTGGGCGGCCGCCTTGCGGCAGACCTCCCGGGCGACGGCAACGGCTTCAGCGGCGGCGTTGAGGTCCGGCGTGTTCACGTGACTCCTATTTGCTCTTCTTGGGTGGCTCAGTCGTCTCGGGTGGTTCGGTGTTGTCGGGTGGTTCGGTGTTATCGGGGGGCTCGGTATCCCCGGGGGACTCTGCCTCCGCTGCGCACTGTGCGTCGGCGTCCCCGCGCAGGACGGTCGTGCCGGCCGGAACCGTGTAGGTCACGTAGATCTCGGCCGGTTCTTTCCCGTCATTGTGGGCCATGTGGACCGTCCCGCCCGGAGTGAAGAACCCCTGACCGGCTTTGAGGGTGATCGGATCGCAGTTCGGCGCCCGCTCCAGGACGATCTCCCCGGCCTTGACGACCGAGTACTCGGGGCCGGGATGGGTGTGCCACCCGGAGTTCCCGCCCGGCTCGATGGTGACGATGTGGATGTGGAAATCCGTTGGTTCGGATCGCTGGATATCGATCTTGTCGGTGACGTTTCCGACGGCGAGTTCGTTGCGGCTGATCTTCCCTGACGGCTCGGTGGCGATGGCGGCCGTCACACCGGCCAAGCTGACTGCGGCCCACGTAAGAGCGACGAACTTGTTTCGGTTCATGCTGTGACCCTCCCCCAAAGGTGCCCAGGCCACAGAGCCTACGACCGCGGGGGCGGGCCTTTCGAACTTGGCCGGGCCGGGCTCGTAGGCTCGGGAGCTTCACCTGCCTCCCCCATTTGTCGGAGCCTTTGCCCGGAGACTGCGAATTCTGCGCCATCGTCGCCGGCGACCCCACCGCCGACGCCCACGTCGTCTACTCCGACGCCGACGTGGTGGCCTTTCTCGACCACCGCCCGGTGTTCAAGGGCCACACGCTGGTGATCCCCCGTCAGCATGTGGTGACGCTGCCGGAGCTGTCCGACCGGTTGCTGGTGCCCGTGTTCTCCGTCGCCCGCCGGGTGGCGGCGGCCATGGAAGCAGGCTTCGGTGCCCACGGCACGTTCGTGGCCAACAACAACCGCATCTCCCAGAGTGTCGCCCACCTTCACGTCCACGTGATCCCCCGTCACAAGAAGGACGGGCTGCGCGGGTTCTTCTGGCCGAGGCAGAAATACGAGTCGCCCGAGGAGGCCGCCGAGGTGGCCGCTCGTGTGCGGGCCGCTATCGAGACTGTGTGAGGACGGCCATTGCCGCGTTGCGCCCGTTGGCGGCGATGACGCTGCCGCCGGGATGGGTGGCGGCGCCGCAAAGGTAGAGGCCAGGGACCGGCGTGCCCGGGCCGAAGCGCCGGTCCCACATCTGCTCCGGCAGGCATTCGCCCTGGAAGATGTGGCCGCCGGTGAGGCCGATGCGGGCTTCGACGTCGGGCGGGCCGAGGACCTGGCGCTCGACGATGCAGTCGGCCACGTCGGGGGCGAAGCGGGCGATCTCGCCGATCACCCGGTCGGCGATCTCGTCGCGACGGGTTTCCCAGTCGCCGCTGTCCAGCCGGTAGGGCACGTACTGGGCGAACACGCTCATGGTGTGGTTGCCCGGTGGGGCCACGCTCTCGTCGTAGGCGGTCTGGAAGTACAGCTCGCACCACGCCGGCGACGGCTCCCCGCGCCGGGCCGCCTCGCAGGCCGCCTGGGTGGTGTCGGTGCCGGTCGAGATCGTGACCATCGCCCGGTAGGGCGGCGGCCCTTCGTAGCCGGCCCGGGCGGCGGCCGTGAAGTTCGGCAGGCGGGCGAGGCCGCAGTTGATCTTGATGACCGGGCTCTCGCTGCGCCACCCGTCGACCTTCTCGGCGAAATCGACGAAACCCGGCGGAAGGTCGCCGCCCGCCGCTTGGCACAGCGCCAGCGTCCTCTTCGGGTCGGCGTTGCTCACCACCGCTCCGGCCCTGATGATCTCACCGCCCTCCAGGGCGACCGACGGGCCGTCGTCCCCGCCGGGCAGGATGGCGGCGACCGGGACGCCGGTCATGATCACGGCGCCGGCTTCCTCTGCTGCCTCGGCCAGCGCGAGCGAAACCCGCCCCATTCCTCCTTCGACGTAACCCCAGGCGCCCGGCTTCCCGTCGAGCGTGCCGGTCGAGTGCATGGCGTGGACGGCGGCGGTGCCGGGATCCCGGGGCCCGGCGAAGGTGCCGATGATGCCCTGGCCGTGGAGGGCGGTGCGGAGGCGCTCGTCGGCCACGTGGCCTTCGATGACGTCGGCGATCGGGGTGTGGAACAGAATCTCGATCAGCTCGGAGTCGTGCCCGAGTCGCTCCTCGAGCTCGGCCCGGCTCGGCGAGGCGCCCAACCACGTGTCGGTGCCGTCGGTGTAGTCGCCGCGCAGCGCCCGGCGGATCCGACCGAAGAGGGCCTCGTAGGCGAGGTAACCCTCGACGTCCGCCGGAGCGACCTCGGCCACGCTGGCGGCGGTCCTGGCCGGGTCGTCCCACAGCGTCAGCGCGGTGCCGTCCTCGAACGGGGTCCACAGGTGCGGATCGACCGGCTGCACGCGGTAGCCCCGCCGGCGCAGACCGAGCTCCTCGACGACCAGCGGGTGGAGCAGCCCGACGAGGTAGGCGCAGGGGCTCATCACGAAGCGCTCGTCGGCGAACGGTGTCTCGAGCGTGCAGGCTCCTCCGAGTTGGCCCCGCCGCTCGAGCACGAGGACCGACCTTCCCGCCCGGGCGAGATAGGCGGCTGCAGTCAGCCCGTTGTGGCCGGCGCCTACGACGACGGCGTCCCACTGACGGGCGGCGGCCTCGCCGGCCGTCGACGTCACGACGTGGCGCGAAGGAACTCGACGATCCGGCCGTTGATCTTGGCCGGGTCCTCCAGGTGCAGGAAGTGGCCGACCCCCGGGAGGATCTCGGCTTCCAGCCCTCCCGGGAAAAGGGGCTTCAGTTCCTCGGGATCGACGATGTCGGCACCCATGCACCCGTCGTCGGCGCCGTGGAGATAGAGCGATGGGATGGGCACCCAGCCGACGCCGGCCGCTTCGACGATCGCGAGACGCTGATCCTGCTTGAGCGGATTCAGCATGTGGCGGTAATAGGCGATGGCGGCATCGAGACAGCCAGGCGATCCCAGCTTGTCCTTGATCCCACGGAGTAACTCGACCGGCGGCTCGTAGCTCGGCGACCAGTACCGCCACAGGCGATC
>JAICGL010000118.1 GCA_025923175.1 Acidimicrobiia bacterium | reverse complement strand
GCCTGGGACGTCGCGGTCGGAGGCGTTGAGGACGCATATCTGGTCGGGGCCACCGAGCGGGTCCTGCCGGGCCAGCGGGCCTCGGGGCGGGTCGACGCCTTCGTCCGCCGGTACGGCCCCGGCGGGCACACCGTCTGGACCCACCAGTACGGCACGCCCGAGGACGACTACGGCCTGGCGTTGGCCGTCGATCTGGAGAGCGGCGTCGTCATCGCCGGCAGCACCCGCGGCACGCTCGACGGCCGGGCCCACGGCAACCTCGACGCCTACGCCCTCCGACACGTCGTGGCGAGCAGCCAGTGAGACGCCGCCTCGTCGAGGACAGTGTCCTGTCGTTCTGGGCCAAGGTCGATCGGACATCCGGTGACGGCTGCTGGGACTGGAAGGGCAGCAGCGATGTCACCGGCTACGGCATCGTCCGTCTCGACGGCCGCCTCCAGAAGGCACACCGGGTTGCGTGGTTGCTGGCGACCGGCCAGCGGCCCGGCCTTCGCCTCCGTCACCTGTGCCGCAACCCGCGCTGTGTGCGGCCCGATCACCTCACCCCCTCGGCGCGTTCACTCCGGGCGGGCTAGCTCGGGCGGATCCGACGGTGCCGGCACGACCTGCGGAGCCGGAGTGCGGTGGACCTCGGGGGGAGGGGGAAGGCGACGGCCCAGGCCGAACACCGCCGACCCGGTGGCGATGAGCGCGGTGCCGACGGTCGCAATCAGGAAGGCGTCGCGAATGTGGTCATGCATGCCGACAATTTCGATCAGGCCGCTGACTCTCCGCTGAAAATCACTGTCATACTGGTGGGCGGTATGGGGAAATTGCTGGGGTTTGTACCTTTTTCCTCCCGCCGTGTTGCGCCCCTCGTCGCCGCCCTGGCTGTTGCCTGGGGACTGGTGGGCGTCTCACCAGCGGAGGCGGTCGATCCGGTACTCATCGCGGCCGGCGACATCGCCGGCTGCGGTCACCTGGGTGACACGGCCACTGCCGCGGTGGTTTCTCAGACCATCGGCGGAACGGTGGCTGTGTTGGGCGACGCCGTCTACAACCATGGGAGCGCGTCCCAGTTCGCTAACTGTTACGGGCCGACGTGGGGTCGGTTCAAGTGGCGGACTCGACCGGCGGTCGGCAACCACGAGTACCGCACACCAGGCGCCGCCGGGTACTTCAACTACTTCGGCGTCCGGGCCGGGCAGCGAGGAAAAGGTTGGTACAGCTACAACCTTGGCCAGTGGCACGTCGTCGTCCTCAACAGCAACTGCGGCAAAGTGGCCTGTGGCAAGGGGTCGGAGCAGGAGCGCTGGCTGCGCGCCGATCTGGCCGCCCATGCCAACAAGTGCACGCTGGCCTACTGGCACCACCCCCGCTTCTCCTCCGATAGCCAGCACGGCAACTGGCCGTCGGTGGGACCGTTCTGGGATGCGCTCTACGAGTTCGGCGCCGACGTCGTCCTGAGCGGGCACGCGCACGTCTACGAGCGCTTCGCCCCGCAGAACCCCTGGGGGAAGGCCGATCCCGCGTTCGGAATCCGGCAGTTCACCGTCGGTACCGGCGGCAACGACCTCTACGGCTTCAAGGCGGTGAAGCCCAACAGCCAGGTGCGCCACGCCAAGACCCTCGGCGCATTGAAGCTGGCGCTCCACGCCGATGGCTATGACTGGAAGTTCCTGCCGCAGGCGGGGAAGACGTTCACCGATTCGGGAACCACCGCCTGCCACGGCCGGCCGAGCTCGACCGGCGGAACGGCCCCGTCCGTTACGACGACGACGATCGACGACAACGAGCCACCTCCGCCGACGACGACCACCAAGCCGCCGGCGCCCCGGCCGACGACGACCACCAGGCCCCGGCCGTCGACCACAACCACCACACGGGACAGCTACTTCGGCTGAGGTGTCAGTAGAACACCCCGTTGCGTTCCCTGCCGACCAGGGCGTAGGTGGTGTTGGACGAGCTGGGATCGGCCTTGAAGCTGAAGTCCCCCGGCCCGTCAGCCGACCAGTCGATCACGCACTTGGTCTCGGTGGCATCGAGCCTGAAG
This sequence comes from Acidimicrobiia bacterium, assembly GCA_025923175.1. Lineage (GTDB taxonomy): Bacteria > Actinomycetota > Acidimicrobiia > IMCC26256 > BP-133 > BP-133. Next base: position 7,353 of record JAICGL010000118.1, on the reverse strand, counting down.
CGGTTCGTGTCATCGTTCACCGTCGAACGGCCGATGGGGCCGCTCCACTGCATGTCCCATGACACCCTCGCCGGCTGAGAGGGGCCGTTCATGATGCCGTTCACGACGAAGCCGTGGTCCAGACAGGTGAGGTCGGTTGCCCTGTAGGTCGCGGTCCCGGCCGCGAGGTCGGCGGCGACGGTGTCTACGGTCCCAGAGGTGGGCGTGGCTCTGCCGTGCCGTTGAGATGGCGGCGGCAGCCATCAGGTCGTGATGACTGAGCGGCATTGGTCTCCCCCCCGTCACGGAAACCTCTTCTTTGCCGATTGTCCTCAGTCAGCAACGAGTCCGCTGCGTACCAGTACTCAGGTCAGGCCGGAACGTTCGCACGGGTGACGAACTCCTCGAGACCAACGCGCAGCGGCGCAACCATCCCGAGGACGTTCTCGACCAGCTCCGGCGGAGCCTTGGCCGGCGAGCCCGTCCCGATGGGCGGCTGGGGGTCGTACTGGAAGGCGAGCTCGGCGGCGGCCGCCGCTTCCGGACTGATCACTGCGGCGATGAGGGCGAAGGCGAAGTCAACTGCGGAGGTGCAACCCGCGGCGGTCATGCGGTTGCGGTCGAGCACGATGCGCTCGTCGGCACTCACGTCGATTCCGGGGTACCGGCAGAGCAGGTCGACGTAAGCCCAGTGGGTGGTCGCCCGGTAGCCGTCGAGCAACCCCGCTTGCGCCAGGATCAGGGAGCCGTCACACACCGAGGTCACGAGCTCGGCGGATGAACCCAGCCGGCGAAGCGCTGCGATCACGGAGTCGTCGGCCATCTCCGAAACCGGGTTGGCGCCGCCGCCGACGATCAGGATGTCGGGCTGGGGCACCGAATCGAGGTCGTAGTCGGCGATGAGCTTCATGCCGGTGTCGGACATGAACGGTTCGGTGGTGCGGGCGAACGTGTAGACGTTCAGCTCCGGCATCAGGCCGAGGATCTGGTGCGGGACCAGGGCGTCGAGCATGAACATGTTCGGCCACACGTAGATCGCCACGTTCTTGCGTCCGTCGGTCATTCGGGGCTCCCCTTCTGGCTCCGCCCGAAGCGGCGCCGGTAGTCGGCCGGTGATACGGCCAGATTCGAAACGAACACCCGCCGCATGGTCTCGGTACTGCCGAAGCCGGCGGAGACGGCCACGGCCTCCACCGATTGGTCGCTCTCCTCGAGACGGCGCCGGGCCGTCTCGAGGCGGATGCGCTCCACGTAGCGGCCCGGGGACATACCGACCTGCTGGCAGAACACCCGCCCCAGGTGCCGGGGGCTCATGTTGAGACGCCGGGCCAGGGCGGCCAGGGAAAGGTCGGCATCGGGATGGTCGGCGATGTACTGCTGGAGCTCGCGGACGGGCCGGCGATCGGCGACCTGGGTCTGGAGCTGAGCGCTGTACTGGGCCTGGTTGCCGGTCCGGCGCAGGAAGACGACCAGGATCCGGGCCACATCGCGGGCGACGTCGGCGCCGAGGTCCTCCTCCACGAACGACAGGAGCAGGTCGAAGCTGGCGGTCACGCCGGCCGACGTCCACACGCCGTCCGAGTCGGTGAAGACCGGGTCGGTGTCGACCGAGACGCCGGGGTGGCGCTGCGCCAGCAGATCTCCGAACAGCCAGTGGGTCGTGGCGCGGCGGCCCTCGAGCAGGCCGGCCGCGGCCAGGATGAAGGCGCCCGTGCACAGCGCTCCCACCCGGCGTGACCGCGCCGCCATACGGCGCACGACGCGGACGAACGCGTCGTCCTCGGCGGCTTCGTGGGCGCAGCGCCCGCCGACGATCAGGAGGGTGTCGATCGGTCGGCGCAGGCTGGCCAGGTCGGCTGTCCCGGCGAGTTCGAGGCCGCCGCCCAGGGTCAGCGTCCCGCCGCCCTTCGAAGCCACCGTGACCCGGTAGGCGGGTGGCCGACCGGCCTCGGCGGCCAGTTCGTTGGCGAAGCTGAAGATGTCGCAGGCGCCGATCAGCTCCATGCCGAGGACACCCGGGTGGCCGACGACGACGACCTCGCGGATCATGACGGCGAACCTAGAGCCCTGGAGATCCTGTCCACAATGACAGGAATCCCACAGATCAGGACATCACGCCATGGTGCCGGCCCGGCGCCCCGGGGCAAGCGCCGGATCCGGCCCACGCTTCGTGATGAACGAACGTTTACTACCCAGCTTGGGCCCGGCAAACCACCAGACGGCTAGCCCGGGCAGGCGGGGCTGGCGGCGAGGTGCTGCTCGAGACGCAGCCGAGCCGGGCTGGGGGGATAGTCGGTGGCCGCCACGGCCTGCAGGGCCTCCCGGGCCTGCTGTCCGGCCTTCCGGTCGCCCCGGGCGCAGGCGATCTCGGCCAGGAGCATCCGCCCCTCGAACGGTCCAGGGCCCACTTGTTCGCCACAGGCTTGGCGGGCGAAGGCCTCTGCCGCATCGAGATCCTTGCGACTGATGTACAGCTCGGCGAGATGCGCCGCTGCCTGCGACTGCCAGAGCGGGAGACCGGTCCCGGTGTCGAGCGCTTCCCGAAAGGCCCTCTCGGCCGCCGCCGAGTCGCCTTCCTCGAGGGCGACCCGCCCGGCGAGGATCAGTGAGTAGCTGATGAGCTCACGGTTTCCGGCTGTTCGGCAGCGGGCCATCACGGCCGGGAGTCGTTGTCGGGTTGTGCGGACGTCGCCGCTCGTGAGCGTGACGTCGGCCAAGGCCACGAGACACGCCGCCTCGCCTTCGACCTGGCCGAGAGCACGCTCGAGGGCCAGCGCCTCTCCGCAGCGCTCGCGCGCCGCTTCGTTCCGACCCAGCATGTTCAACGCCCAGGCCTCGACGAACATGGGCCAGCCGGCTTTCGCGAGTTGCCCGGTGTCGCGATAGAGCCTCGCCGCCCGCCGGTAGAGCGGGGCCGCTTCCGCCAGCCGGCCCCGGAAGAAGAGCCAGTTCGCCTCGGCGTCGGCCGTGCTGGCCATGCCCCGCAGGTCGCCCAGCTCCTCGAAAAGGTTGCGGGCCTCGTCGATGAAGAACTTGGCTTCTTCGGCCCGCGCCGAGGACCCGACCGCGAACCCGGCCGACACGAGCGCATTGGCTCTCGCCACCGGGTCGCTTCCGGCCTCGGCGATGGCGGCTTCAGCCAGTGCCGCTGCCTCGGCGACATCCTGGCTCACAGTGAGGATGGCGAGTTTGGCCAGCAGCCGGGACCGTCGCGGTCCGGTGCCCATTTCGTCTAATGCGCAGCGAAGGTCGTGACGCGCCCCGGCTCCGTCGCCCTGCATGTTGCGAGCTTCCGCCCGGTGCTCGAGCAGCGTGACACGGAGTGCTCCCGAGGGCTGGAGGGCGAGTCCGGCATCGGCCAAGGCGGCCGTCTCGTCGGCCGCGTAGCGTTCGATTCGCTGGAGTGCGGCGGCGGCGAAGGCTTCCGCCGCCGCCGCAGGGTCACCGGCCTCGGCCAGATGTCGCGCCACTTCGGCCGGGTCGGCGTCTGCATCGGCGAGCGTTCGCGCCAGATGGTGGTGGATGCGACCGCGCTCTTCCCGGTCCAGCGCCGCTGCGACGGATTCGGCGATGAGATCGTGCGCCGCGGCCCATCCGGCCTCGCCCAGGCGGACCAGGCCGGCCCGAGCGAGGGCATCGAGTTCGTCGAGCACGATGGTTTCAACGCAGTTCCTCGCCCGGGCAATCAGGCGGGCGGGCACTTCACGACCGAGGAGCGCCAGCAGCCCCAGGGTCTCCCGTTCTCCCGGAGGACGGCGCGCCGCTCGCCGCTCGATGGCGCGCCGCTGACCCTCCCGGGCGATGCTCTCAGCCAGTTGGACGGCGTCGGGCCGCACGGACTGCCATCGGCCGCTGCGGTCGGAGACGACCGTGCCATCATCGGCCAGGCGGCGGATGACCTCCGAGACGGCGAGGGGAGTCCCGTCCGTGTGCCGAGCCAACGCGTCGGCCAGGGCGGAGTCCGTCACGAGTTCGCCGATCGCGGCAGATGAGAACGACCCAACGGCGACGTCGGTCAGGCCCCGCTCCGTGCGCAAGTCGTCGAGCAGGACGGGTAGCGGCCCATCCGGCTCCACCTCGGTCGAGCGGTAACTCAGCGCCAGCGCGGCCGCCGGAAGGCGCCGGCCGATGACTCCAAGGAGAAGGAGGCTTGTCGGGTCAGCCCACTGCAGGTCGTCGACGGCGAGAAGTAACCCGTCGGCGCCTGCGGCGCTCGACAGCAAGCGGACGGCACCTTCGAGGGCGAGAGCCCGGCGGCTTTCGGGGTCGATGGCCTCGGTGGTCAGCGGCCGGAGTTCCTCGAGTTCCGGGAGAATGTCGGCCAGAGCAGTCGCAGTCCGATCGGACAGGAGGCCGGCTGCGCCGAGGTCCAGAGACAGAGCCTCCCGGAGCACCGTCCGGCCGAGACCCCAGGGTTCGTTTCGCTCGGCCTGGAACGCACGCACGGCGATGACGGGTTGGGCACACCGGGACACCGCCTCCTGCAGAAGGCGGGACTTTCCCGCCCCGGGCGGTCCTCCCACGACCGCAACCCCGGGCGGCGTCTGCCCGATGGCAGCCAGGATGCGGGCCAGTTCAGCGTTGCGACCGACGAATGGCAGACCTGCGAAAGCCGGACGAGCGGGACGGCCCGCTGTCGACTGGGGCGGCGCGTGCTCGGTGTGCCCACGCTGAATCCGCCGTTCCAGGGTAAGGATCGCCGCCGACAGGTCCAGCCCGGCCTCGTCGCGCAGACGGCGGCGCAACCCATCGATGGTGCGCAGCGCCCCTACCACGTCACCCGAACTCGCCTGCGCCTCGGCCAGCAGAGCGTGGGCGGCCTCCCACAACGGTTCGCGGGCCGTCGCCAACTCGGCCAGGGCGACCGCATGGCCGGCATTCCCCGTCATCAACGCAGCGCGGGCGGCGTCCTCGACCACCTGCAGATAGGCCCGGACGACCATTGCCCGGTACTCGCGAGCCCAGTCCTCATAGGCATCTTCAGGGAGGGGTTCACCGCCCCACCCGTCGATGGCGGGACCGAGCACGGCGAGGGCGCCGGCAGGATCTCCACCATTTAGGTGACGCCGGCCCTGCGCGGCGGCGGCGAGGAAGTCCTCGGCGTCGACCCGACACGTATCACCGCCCGCGAACGAATAGCCCCCGGGAGCGGTGACGATGAGCGTCGCGTCGCCGAGCCCGGCCCGAGCCCGGTTCACCAGAACCTTGAGGTTGGCGATCGGGTCGGCCGGCATCCGGCCGGGCCACAGCGCCTCGGCAAGAAGGTCATGGGACACGAACTGTCCCCGGCGGGTGACCAAGACCCGAATAAGGGTCCGAACCAGCCGGCCCCGGAACGCAGACGGAGCGACTTCCTCTCCGCCCCGCCGGATCGAGAAGCCCCCGAGAAGCCGGACCTCCGCGCCAACCTCCACGACCGCCATGCTGCCGCATGGCTACCAAATTGCAACCTCGCCGCCGTAACCTCCCGGGAACCGGCCCGAGGGGGGACAGGGACGTTGAGCGAGACGACTGAACGCAACAAGGAACTCGTCCGCCGCTACCAGGACGCCTACAACTCCAACGACCTCGACGTGCTCGACGAGCTGTTGGCCCCGGATTGGAAGACGCAAGCCTTCCCCACCGCGTTGATGGAGCAGAGCATCGACAGCGTCAAGGCCGTCCATCGGAGCCTGCTCGAGGTGTTTCCAGACCTCCACTACGTCACCCACGAGCTCATCGCCGAGGGCGACGTCGTCGTCCAGTCGTTCACCGTCCGGGGCACCCACAAGGGGGAGATGGCCGGCATTGCGCCTACCGGAAACTCCATTGCTGTGGGCGGCGTGAGCATCTTCGAGATCCGGGACGGTCGCATCATCCGCCACGAGGCCTTCAGCGATCTCGTCGATCTGCTGGTGCAGCTCGGCTTCGACATCCCCAACGACTGGGCTGCCTTCATCCATCGAGCGGTCGACGCGTGACCATGGCACGCTTGCGCATGCGGCGCACCCGGAGATGCGGGATGGCGACGATCGTCGCGGTTCTGACGACGGCGACGACGGGCCCGGTATCGGCGGCACTCTCCGGTGCGGCGACCGGTGGCTGTCCCGGTGCCCCGGCCGAGCGTTCGGTGTTGCGTGCCGCGGGCGTACCGGAGCGGGCACCGGGTTCGTGGGGCGCTCAACTCTCCGGCGACGGCCGGTACGTCGCCTTCGTGTCGTATGCAGATGACCCCGGCTCCGGGGACACCAACCAGCGCGCCGACGTCTTCCGGATGGATCGGGCAACGGGCGAGATCCTCCGTGTGAGCCGGGATGTCCACGGCATGGAGTTCGATCGCCATGCGGCGGAGGGGTCGATCAGTGGGGACGGTGCTTCGGTGGCCTTCTCCGCCCGTTCCAGGGTGTACGTCCGGGACGTGGCGGCGGCCCGCACCGTTCACGCCAGCGTCAACAACGCCGGTGCCGCCGCCAACGACTGGTCGGGCGCGCCCGTCGTCGGTCCGGCCGGGCGTTTCGTCGCCTTCACCTCCCGGGCCGGGAACCTCGTGCCGTTGGACCGCGATGGCCCCAGTATCGAGGCGTACCTTCGGGATCTCGAGGCGGGGACCACGGAGCGGATCAGCATCGGTACAGGCGGCCTCGCCGCTCCCACCTGGTCGTGGGCGGGGGCCGTGTCCGGGGACGGGCGGTACGTGGCCTTCACCGCCGGCGCCGCCGGCGGATCGCTCCTTCCGGCCGACTCCTATCCGGGTTCCGACGTGTTCGTCCGCGACCGCCAGGCCAAGGCCACCGAGGCGGTCAGCGTCGGCACCGACGGCCGCTCCATGGGCGGCTGGTTCCTCGGAATGAGTGCCGACGGAATGAAGGTCCTCTTCGGGTCGGGCCCGCAACCGGATGCCAAGCCGGCGATCTTCCTGCGGGACCGGGCGGCCGGCACCACGCAGTTCATCGCACCGCTCGTCACCACCTGGCGTCGGAGCTCGGGCGCCCACGCCGCTCCCCTGGCGGCGGTCGGACAGCGCCACGGACCGCCCGTCTCGCTGTCGGCCGACGGGCGCCGCGTCGCAATACAAACGGCGCTTTCGACCGGGCCGGAGGACACGAACGCCGCCGACGACATCGTCGTCGTCGATCTCGCGACCGGCGGGCGGCGGGTCGCCACGCGCTCGTCGTCGGGGTGTCCCGGGAACGGCCCCTCAGGGGAGCCGACCCTTTCCCGCGACGGATCGGTTGTCGGTTTCACCAGCGAAGCCGACGACCTGGCCGGCTCCGGCAACCAGCAGCGCACGAATGTCTACGTCCGCGACATGTCCGTCCACCGGACCGAGCGGATGGATTGAATCAGCGAATGTGCACCCAGCGCCGGCTCATCCCGGTGACCGCCTCCGGGTGC
>JAICGL010000117.1 GCA_025923175.1 Acidimicrobiia bacterium | reverse complement strand
GAATCCGCTTGCAGCCGATGCGGTAGTCGGGCGTGAGCTTGGCGCACAGCTCGGGATCGCGCACCGACCGGTGGAGGTGCCGACGCGCCAGCCGCTCGGCCACCCGCATCAGGTTGGGGGCAACGACGAAGCCCGCCACCATCTGCTCCCGGCCCCAGTAGATGCCGGTGCGGGCCAGGCGCTGTACCAGGGGCAGATGGCGGAACGCCCACCGTTCGACGCCGGAGAACTGGCGGTCCCATCGCGGCAGGATCCACGGCGGCGTCCGCTGGAAGACCGTCAGATGGGCGACCTGCGGCTGGATCTGGGGCACGAACTGGATGGCGGAAGCGCCGGTGCCGACGACGGCCACCCGCCGCCCGGTCAGGTCGTGGTCGTGGCGCCACTGGGCGGAGTGGAACACCGCGCCCTCGAACTGCTCGAGGCCCGGCAGCTCAGGAACGGACGGGTCGGACAGGGCGCCCGTCGCCGAGATGAGGACGTCCGCCTCGAGGTCGCCGTGGTTGGTGCTGACCCGCCAGCAGCGGTCGGCTTCCTGCCAGACCGCACCCTGCACCTCGTGGTGGAAGCGGATGTGGGGCCGCACACCGAAGTCGGTAGCGGTCCGCTCGAGGTACTCCTGGATCTCGGCCTGGGGCGAGAAGGAGCGGCTCCAGTCCGGGTTGGGGGCGAAGGAGAACGAGTACAGGTGGGACGGGACGTCGCAGGCGGCGCCGGGATAGGTGTTGTCCCGCCACGTGCCGCCGACCGCGCCGGCCCGTTCGAGCACGACGAAGTCGTTGAGGCCGCCCTGCTTCAGCCGGATGGCCATGCCGAGGCCGGCGAAGCCCGTCCCGATGATGAGGACGCTGGTGCGGTTCGGCGTTGTCACTTGGCCTTGCTCTCCTCGTCCCACAGGCCGGCGGCCTTCCACAGCGTGCGCGACAGCGGGTTGATGAGCCCGAGCTCTCGGAAGAGCTTGCGGGTCTTGCTCACCGAGTCCTTCAGGAGCTGGCGACCGGCCGGGCTCCAGTTGGCCTGGCGGACGACCCGGCGCGGCACGCCTCCGTGGCGGATGAGATCGCCGGTTGGCCACAGCATCACCCGGGCCATGATCCCGAGCGCCACCGGGGCGACGAGCGCAAGCGCCTGGCGGCGGACGAACCCGAGCTCCGGTACCCGGCGGTGCATGTAGTGCCGGGCGAAGGAGAGGTGGCGGGCCTCTTCGGTGGTGTGGATCCGCATGATGCGCTCGACGAGCGGGTGCAGGTCCGTGTCGTCGCTGTCCTTCAGCACGCGGCGCTGCAGGTGGTCGACCGGGTCCTCGCCGCCGAGCACGAAGAGGAAGAACAGCGCAGGGAACAACCGGCTCAGCGGCACGACGACCAGCTCCGCCAGCTTGCGCAGCCCCCAGGGCATGCCCCGCACCGGAAGCCCGGAGCGGTTCACGAACTCCTGGAACATCAGCGTGTGCTGCGACTCCTCGATGATCTCGTGGTGCAGGTAGCGGAACTCCGGAGCACCGTTGGGCAGCGAGAAGGTGTGGCGCAGAAGCCCTCGCTGGAGCAGGTTCTCGAAGTGCCAGCCTGTCTTCATGCAGGCGGCCCAGCGATAACAGCCGACGGCGGCGCGTACGTCCGGCGTCTGCGCTGCGTACCAGTCGGTGTGGCGCAGCGGATCCAGTACCGGCAGTTCGAGGCGGGGGTCGGTCATGTCGAGGGCAAACTTCGGGTCGTCCCAGTCGATGTCGGCGTAGGCGTCGAAGTGGCGCTCGACCGACAGCTTGTTGAGCCGGCCGACCATGACCGTGAACTCATCAGTCGCGGTCACGTCGCACCTCCTTGGGTGGTCGGGGCGGAGAGGATGATCTCCGCCAGTCGATCGGGTTCCTCGTACGGGAGCATGTGGCCGGCGCCGGGCAGCTCGATGAGGCGGGCGCCGGGGATCGCGGCGGCCAGCCCGCGGCCGAGCCGGGGCGGCGTGAGGATGTCGCGGCTGCCGACGACGACGGTGGTGGGCACCCCCAGCGAAGCCAGGCCGGCGCGATTGTCCATTTGCTGCAAGGCGATCAGGAACTGCCGGCGGACGTCCGTGGGCAGCGACAGGTACGCGTCGCGAGTCGCCACGAGGTGGGCCTGGCAGGGACGGCGGCCCACGGCGCCCCGGATGAGGGCCGGTCCCAACCGGCCGGCCATGAGCCGGTCGATGCGCGGGTCGCCGGTGACGAAGCGGCTGGCGGCGGACAGCGGGCCGCCGGCGACGCCGAAGCCGGCCGTGCCGGCCAGCACCAGCGCGCTGACCCGCTCGGCGATGACGTCCGGCCGGGTGATGGCCAACGCCTGGATCGCCATGCCGCCCATGGAGTGCCCGGCGAGTACGGCGTCGCGGGCGTCGAGTGCTTCGAGTACGGCGGCCAGATCCCCGCCGAGTACGTCGACCGTCGGGGTATCAGGCCCCAGCGTCGAAGCGCCATGGCCGCGCTGGTCGTAGAGCACGACCTGCCGGCCCGCAGCGACGAGCCGGGCGGCGACGGGTTCCCAGGTGGCCCGGCTGCCTGTCCAGCAATGGGAGAGCACCACCGGTTGGCCGGAGCCGACCACGACGCCGTCGATGACAGCGCCGTCGGGCCGCTCGACCTTGAACTCCCGGGCGCCGTCGAGATCGAGCGCCGTTCCGGCAGAAGGGTCCTCGGCCGCCCGCCACCGCCGCCCGGTGACTGCCGCAGCAGCCGCCGCACCGGCCACGCCGGCGGCGACGAGGAGCGGGCCTTTCAAACCTTGCGGGCGCATCAGACGAGGTTCAGCCGGGCCAGGCGGTCCTGGACCGCCAGCGGCGTGATCCGGTTGAGGTGCCAGCCGAGTCGGGCCTCCCAGCCCACCGGCACCACGGCCGGGTTCTGCTCGGCGGCGGCGACGATGGCCCTGGCGACGGTCTCGGGTGAGTGGCCCCGGCGGAAGATCTGTTCGATGCGGTTCCGGGTGCCGGCGTCGGCCCGGTCGCCGAGGTGGCGGGTGGAGCCGACGATCGGCGTGTTGATGACGCCGGGGCAGATCACAGTGACCCCCACGCCGTGAGGCGCCCAGTCGGCCCGCAGGCAGCGGGACAGCGCCAGCACGGCGGCCTTGGTCGTGACGTAGGCGCCCTCGGTGGCCCGCATCGTGTAGCCCAGCCCGGACGAGACGTTGATCACCTGACCGGAGCGCCGGGCGATCATGCCCGGCCCGAAGGCGGCGCAGGCGTGCACGACGCCGTCGAGGTTGACGGAGCGGATCCAGCGCCAGTCGTCGACCGTCATGTCGGCGAAGCGGCCGGTCATGCCGACGCCTGCGTTGTTGACGAGGATGTCGACCGGCCCGGTGCGCTCGGCGAGGGCGGCCAGAGCGGTGGCATCGGTCACGTCGCAGTGCTCGGCGCGGCCAGTCCCGCCGGCCTCGGCGCAGAGGGCTGCCGTCTTCTCGGCCGCCTCGACGTCGATGTCGGCGCAGACGACCCTGGCACCGCCGGCGGCGAAGGATGCGGCGGTCGCACGACCGATCCCACTCCCGGCTCCGGTCACCACGACGAGGGCCTCAGGCCCAACCTTGTTGACCATGAGTCAATACAGTACTCGACTATTGACCACAGGTCAACTAGACTGACCTCATGGCCGTGCCGCCGACTGCCCCTTCCGAATCCACCGTTCCGGCCGCCACCGGCCGTCGGCTGGGCCCCGACGCCCGCCGGGCGCAGCTCGTGGGGGTGGGCCTGGCTCTCGCCAAGACGATGCACTTCGACGAGATCACGGCCGAAGTCGTCGCCCGGGCCGGCGGCGTGTCGAAAGGCCTGGTGTTCCACTACTTCCCGAGCACCTACGACCTGCAGGCGGCCATCCTCCGGGCGGCTGCTGCCGAGCTGCTGGTCGAGGTGGACGTCGGGGCTGGCCTGCCGCCTGACGAGGCGCTCCAGATGGGCCTCGACGCCTTCGTCCGCTACATCGAGCAGCAGCCGACCACCTACCAGGCGGTGGCCCGGCGGGCCGGCTCCGACGAGCGGATGCTGGCCGTCTTCGAAGACACCCGGGCCGCCGTGGTCGACATCATGGCCACCGCCCTGGGCTTCTCCGAGCTGCCCCCCGGTCTCCGGCTGGCGTTCCGGGGCTGGATCGCCATGGTCGAGGAATGCGTCCTCCACTGGCTGGAAGAAAAGCCCGTCCCCCGCGACGAGCTGCTCGAGTTCCTCCGGGAGGCCGCGCTGCGGATGCTTCCCGACGCACTGATGCTCGGCGCCCAGCGCCTCTAAAGAGCCGCCCCACGCAGGAGAACAACGCCATCATGGGTGGCGTGGAGACGAAGGCCGACACCGGCGCGGCGTTGCGGGCGGTCACCGACGCAGTGCTCGGCCTGGCCGGGGAGCCGAGCCTGGAGACGGTGCTGGAACGGCTGGTCCACGCGGTGCGGGATCTGGTTGGCGCCCGCTACGCCGCCCTCGGCATCCCCGACGAGGACGGCGCCGGCTTCGACCGGTTCATCACCTCGGGGATGAGCGACGAGCAGATTGAGGCAATCGGCCCGCTCCCCCGCACCCACGGCCTTCTCGCTGCGATGCTGACCGACCCGGAGCCGTACCGCACTGACGACATCCGGGCCGATCCTCGCTTCGAGTGGTGGCCAGAGGCCCATCCCCGGATGCGGTCGTTCCTTGGCGTGCCGTTGCTCTTCAAGGGCGACATCGTCGGGGCCTTCTACCTGACTGACAAGGATGGCGGCTTCGACGACGCCGACGTCGACCTGGTCCGGGGGCTGGCGGCCCACGCCGCCGTCGTCATCGAGAACGCCCGGCTGTTCGAAGCCAGCCGGGAGCGGTCGATCACCGAGGAGCGCAGCCGTCTGGCTCGCGACCTCCACGACGCGCTGACCCAGCGCCTGTTCAGTCTGAACCTCACGCTGGAAGCGGCCGCGGCCACCGCTGACGGCACCAACCCAGCGACGACGGTCGAGGCGATCCACCAGGCGCAGGGGCTCGTCGAGTCAGCCCTGGCCGAGCTGCGCTCGCTGATCTTCGAGCTGCGTCCCCCGGCCCTGGAGGCGGACGGGCTGCTCGGCGCCCTCCGCAAGCACGCCGCCCTGCTGAGCCGGGCCCACGCGGTGCCGGTGACCGTGACCGACGCCCGATCACCCGGGTCGCCCGGGCCGAGCGCCACCGGCGAGCGGGAGCTGTGGCGGGTGGCCGAGGAAGCGCTGTCCAACGCCCTGCGCCACGCCGGGGCCTCCGAGATCAGGGTCACCGTGGAGGAGGACGGCGATACGGTCCTTTCGGTGGCAGACAACGGAGTCGGTTTCGACCCGGACGCCCGATCGATCGCCGCTCGGCGCCTCGGCCTGGTGTCGATGCGGGAACGGATCGAAGCGGCCGGCGGCACCTTTGAGATCGTCTCGGCGCCGGGCCAAGGGACCACCGTGCGGGCGTCGGTGCCGTGACCGCAGCCTCAGTCCGTCTTCTGGTCGTCGACGACCATCCCGTTGTCCGACAAGGGCTGCGGACCTTCCTCGAGACACGGCCGGACTTCGAGGTGGTCGGTGAGGCAGGCGACGGCGAGACTGCCGTAGCTGAGGCGGCCCGGCTGCGGCCCGACGTGATCCTCATGGACCTCGTCATGCCGGGGGTCGGCGGCCTCGAAGCCATCGGCCGGATCAGGGCCGCCGAACCCGGGGCGCGAATACTGGTGCTGACGAGCTTCGCCTCGGCCGACCAGGTAATGCCGGCGCTGCGGGCCGGTGCCGCTGGCTACCTCCTGAAGGACGCAGCCCCCGCCGAAGTGGAAGCGGCGATCCGGGCCGTGCACCGGGGCGAGGGACTGCTCGACCCGGCCGTGACAGCCACGGTCCTCGCCGAAGTCGCCCGTCCGGGAGAACATCAGCGGCCTGATCCGGCCGCAATCACGGCGCCCGTTGGGTCCTCAGCGGCACCCTCCCCAGCCGCCTCGGCCGATCCCGGCTTCGCCTCTCTCACGCCGCGAGAGCGGGAGGTGCTCGGCCTCCTCGGCCGTGGACTCACCAACGCAGCCATCGCCCGGGAACTGTTCGTCGCCGAGAAGACCGTGAAGACGCACGTCAGCTCGATCCTGGCCAAGCTGCGGCTCGCCGACCGCACCCAGGCGGCGCTGTACGCCGCTCGACTGGGCCTGCCGACGTGAGCGAAGCGGCCGAGACCCTCGCCGCCGTCATCGCCGCCAAACCGGGCGGCGAGAACCGGCCCGGCCAGGAAGCCATGTGCGCCGCCGTCGACGCCGCCCTGGCGTCCCGCGAGCACCTGCTGGTCGAAGCCCCGACCGGTGTCGGAAAGAGCCTGGCCTACCTGGCGCCGGCGGTGACCCATGCCCGCAGTGCCCCCGACGCCCGGGTGGTGGTGGTCACCGCCACCAAGGGCCTGCAGGAGCAGCTGACGCGCGACGACCTGCCGACACTGGCCGCCGCCCTGCCCGGCAAGGCGCTCCGGTTCGCCATGCTCAAGGGCCGGTCGAACTACCTCTGCCGCGCCAAGCTCGACGTGACGATGATCGACGGTGTCGAGGCCCGGCTCGACTTCGGCGACGAAGGCGTAGCGGGAGCGCTCGACGCCGTGAAGCGGCTGGGGGAATGGGCGGAGGTGACGGAGACCGGCGATCGGACCGATGCCCCGGGGGCGGTGTCTGACGCCGTGTGGTCGCAGGTGTCCGTCGACCCCGGCGAGTGCCCCGGAGCGGCGAACTGCCACGCCGGTGACGCCTGCTTCGCCGAAGCGGCCCGGGACCGGGCGGAGGCGGCCGAGATCGTGGTGGTCAACACCCACCTCTACGCCGCCCACCTGGCGTCGGGCGGCAACGTGCTGCCACCGCACACCGCCGTCGTCTTCGACGAGGCCCACACCCTGGAGGACACCTTCGCCGGCGCCTTCGGGGTCCGCTTGACACCGTTCAGGGTTCGGCGGGCGGCCTCCCGGGCCCGAGCCGCCGGCGGCGACGCCGATCTGATCCGCCGCCTCGATCGCGCCGCCGACGCACTGGACACCGCCCTCGGCGCACCGTCGGAGGCGACCAGGGTGGACCTCACCGCCGCCGATGGTCCCGCCGACGTTGCCGAGCTCGCAGCGGCGCTCGCCACGGTGGCGACGCTGGCGCGAGAGCTGCAGAGCACCTTGCGGAAATCGGAACTGGGGCTCATCGGCGGCGCGGGCGGTGGCGATGTTGCCCGGGCCAAGGCGGCGCAGGCCACCCGCCTGCTCGACGGCGTCGCCGACGACATCGCGCTCCTGCTCGACCCGCCGCCGAACTCGGTGGCCTGGATCGAATCCAACAAGGGCCGGCCCGAACTGCACCAGGCAACCGTCGACGTGGGTCCGGCGCTCGCCGCCCGGCTCTACCCGGAGGTCACGGTCGTGGCCACGAGTGCCACGCTCGCCACCGGCGGCCGGTTCGACCAGCTGGCCCGGCGCCTCGGCCTGACCCTGCCACCGCCCGTCGACAGCGAGGACGTCGCAGGCGCTGACGAGGACGACCCGGCGGGCAGTGCGGCCTCGGACGTGGAGCCGACCCCACCCGTCCACCGGGCGCTCACCGTGCCGAGCCCGTTCGACCACGCACGGCAGGGCTGGCTGTACGTGGCCAAGCACCTCCCCGAGCCCAACGACCCCCGTTTCGCCGACGCCGTGGCCGACGAGCTCCACGCCCTCATCAGCGCCGCCGGCGGCCGTACCCTTGCGCTGTTCACCTCCCGTGCCGCCATGGACCGCACGGCCGACGCGCTGGCCGCCCGGGGCGGTTACGAGGTCCTGGTCCAGGATCGGCTCCCCCGACCTGAACTGCTGGCCCGCTTCCGGGCCGGGCCCGGCTCGGCGCTGTTCGCCACCCAGGGCTTCTGGCAGGGCATCGACCTGCCAGGCCACCTGTGCCGACTGGTGGCCATCGACCGGATCCCCTTCCCGCGCCCGACCGATCCGCTGGTCACCGCTCGCCGCGCTGCCGCCACCGCCCGGCGGGAGAACGACTTCGCCGCCGTCGACCTACCCGCCGCCGCCACGCTGCTGGCCCAGGGCGCCGGCCGGCTGATCCGCACCACCACCGACTCCGGGGTGGTGGCGGTGTTCGACCGCCGCCTGGCGACGAAGAGCTACCGGCAGACCCTGCTGGCCACCCTCCCTCCCCTGCGGCGGACCATCGACCAGGCCCAGGTGCTGGCCGTCCTGAGTGCTCTTCGCGACGCCGAGGTTTGACCCCCCTCGCTACCTGGGCAGTTCTTCCAGCAAGAAATCCGGACAAAGGGCTCAAGTCTGTTGATGGGGGTGCCGATACCTCCATCGCAACCGAGAGACCTGCGTCCGAGAGGGGACCTGCCGTGGAGACCAGCACCACCACCATCGACATCGCTACCGCCGCCAACTACCAGGCCAACGCTGCGGTGGAGGAACTCCTCAAGCGGGACCAGGGCATGTTCGACTCCTCCGAGGTCCTCGCCATGCTCGACCTCATCGACACGGTCGTCTCTCTCGCCACCGACGCCGACCCCGCCAAGCTCGCCGACCTCGCCGCCACCTCCACGACCGGTCGCCAGAAGGCCAGCAGCCAGCCGCTGCTCGACGCCGCCGGCACCAAGGGCGGCCTCCTCCTCGACCTCTGGTCCGGGCTGGAGAGCATCCGCTAGATCGCTTCACCCCTGCCTCCCCCGAGGCACGCGCTTCCCTGAGGAACCCCACCGTCCCCCCCGGTGGGGTTCCTGCGTTTCCCGGCTCGGTCTTCCGACCTAGGCGATCGTCCCGGGCGGAACAGGTCCTGCGCCCGATGTGGTCGGAGGGCTGTCTCCGTACCTTCGGAGGCATGACCGAAACCACACGCACTGCTCTCATCACCGGGGCGTCCCGAGGACTCGGACTGGCCCTCAGTCGGCGCCTCGTCTCCGACGGCTGG
This sequence comes from Acidimicrobiia bacterium, assembly GCA_025923175.1. Taxonomy (GTDB): domain Bacteria; phylum Actinomycetota; class Acidimicrobiia; order IMCC26256; family BP-133; genus BP-133. Next base: position 569 of record JAICGL010000117.1, on the reverse strand, counting down.
AGGGTCGTCGTAAATGCCCGCACCGCCGCCGATCTGGCCGCGGCCTTCTCCGGGTTCGGCCCGGACCAGGTCGTCGCCGTGGCCGGTGACGTCGCCAGTGAGGAACACCGCTTGACCCTCAGCAGGGTCGTGGCCGACCTCGGCGGCGTCGATGCAATCGTCCACAACGCCAGCCGCCTCGGGCCCAGTCCCCAACCACCCCTTGACTCCTATCCACTCGACGTCCTCCGGGATGTCTATGCCGTCAACGTGTTCGCTCCGCTGCGGCTTACCCAGTTGCTTCTCCCCTACCTTCGGCCGGCCGGCCGTATCGTCTTCGTGACGTCTGACGCCTCGGTCGAGGCGTACGAGGGGTGGGGTGGCTACGGCTCGTCCAAGGCGGCCCTCGACCACATCGCCGCAGTCCTCGCAGTGGAGCACCCCGAGTTCCGTGTCTACGCCATTGACCCCGGCGACATGAACACCCGGATGCATCAGGAAGCGTTTCCGGGCGAGGACATCTCCGACCGTCCGCCGCCCGAGGCCAGCGTGCCGGGCCTCGTGGAGATCCTCACCGGGCATCTCCCGAG
>JAICGL010000116.1 GCA_025923175.1 Acidimicrobiia bacterium | reverse complement strand
GGGCGTGGACGCCGGGGCGAGAGTGGTGGTCGTCGCACCGTTCCCCGCTGCGGTCGTCGTGGGCGACGCGCCCGCAGCAGCCTTGGCGGTTGTCGTGGTCGTCCCGCCGGCGGCGGTGCTGACCGTGGTGGCGGTCCCTGCCTGAGTCGTAGGGGTCGGCGCCGCCGTGGGCGGAGTGGCGCCGCCGGCACCCGTCACCTTGATGACTCCCGTCATGCCTGCGTCCTCGTGCCCGGACACGGAGCAGTAGTAGGGGATCTCGCCCGGGGTCTTGAACGTGAAGGAGAAGTCCTGCCCCTTGGCGAGCTGGTCCGACGCAAACGAGTTGTCCCTGGCCGTGGCGTCGTGGGGGATGTCGCTGAGATTGCGCCATACCACCGTCGTGCCCACCGGCACCGTGATCTCTGCCGGGAAGAACTTGAAATCGTTGGGCTTCGAGTCCGAGCCCATCGTCACGGTCTCGGCAGCCCGAACGGGCGGGCCAAGGAACAAGGCGGCGGCCCCCGACAGGACCATGCCGAGGGCCGCGACCGACCAAATTCCCTTTCGCATCCAGCTTCTCCCTGCAGTTGGCTCTGGGCGGGCCGCCCATTATCACCGACGGTCAGGGGGCCGGCTCAAGCCGGGACCGCTACTGAACCTTGACGGTTCCCTTCTTGTAGGGGTGCAACTCGCAGGTGTACGGGAAGCTGCCGGCCTTGGACATGGCGATCGGCTTCGACGAACCACCTGGGTCGATGTACCCGGTGTCGAAGGAGCCGTCGTCGGCCTTGGCGGTGTGGACGCCGCCCTGGTCTGTGTTCTGCCAAGTGATGGAGGCACCGGGAGCGACGGTGATCTCGGCGGGATCGAACTTCTCGGAGTCGACCTTGACGATGGTGTCGGCCGCCTGCGACGGCTGGCTGTTCATCCAGACGGCGCCGGTCCCTGGGCCGACTACGGCAACGAGGGCCGCGACGGCCAGAATCCACTTGCGCATCATGCTTGTCTCCCCTCGACGCGCACGGTTCCGCCGGGTATCCCACCCCTCTGTGATGACGTGTTCCCTCGCCCGCTTCGACGCGAAACCTCGAGGTCGTACCGGCGGCACCGGGTGACAAGTAGTCGCATGTGAACTACTCTCCGTGGCCTTGATACGCATGACAAGACGTCGAGAGCGGCCTCCGGTCGTGGCGCTGGCGGCGGGGTCGGTTGCGGCGCTGTTCTTCGTCCTGCCGCTGGCGGGCCTGTTGTGGCGGGCGCCGTGGGGCTCGGTCGTCTCGGACCTCGGCGAGCCCGACGTCCGCAAGGCCCTGCGCCTGTCGTTGGAGGCGTCGCTGTCGGCCACCGTCGTCTGCCTGGCGTTCGGGTTACCGCTGGCCTGGGTGCTGGCCCGGATGGAGTTCCCCGGCCGGCGATTCCTCCGGGCCCTCACCGTGCTGCCGATGGTCCTGCCGCCGGTCGTGGGCGGCATCGCCCTCATCTACGCGTTCGGCCGGCGGGGGATCGTGGGGCAGTACCTGGACCAGTGGTTCGACATCAGGTTCGCGTTCACGAAGAAGGGCGTCATCCTCGCCGAGGCGTTCGTCGCCATGCCGTTTCTCGTCGTCACTGCCGAAGCAGCGTTCCGATCGTTGGACCGCAGCTTCGAGGACGCTGCCCGAACGCTCGGCGCCAGCCGCTGGACGGTGTTCCGGCGGGTGACGCTGCCGCTGGCGGGCCCCGCACTGGGTGCCGGCGCGGTGCTCTGCTGGGCCCGGGCGCTCGGGGAGTTCGGCGCCACCATCACGTTCGCCGGCAACTTCCCCGGGACCACCCAGACCATGCCGCTGGCCGTCTACCTGTCGCTCGAGTCGTCGCGGCCGGAGACGGCTATCGTCCTCAGCCTGGTGTTGCTGCTCGTGTCGCTGGCGGTGCTCGTCGGTCTCCGGGACCGGTGGCTGGGGGTGTCCTGAGCTGAGCGTCGGCGAGCGGGGCTTGAGCGCCCAGGTCCGGGTCCGGCTCGGCACTCTCGACCTCGACGTGGAACTCGACGTGCCGCCCGGGCGGATCGTCGGGCTCCTCGGGCCGAACGGCGCCGGTAAGACCACGCTGCTCCGGATCCTGGCCGGGCTGTTGCCTCCTGATGAGGGGCGGGTGGTGCTGGACGGGCGGGTCCTCGACGACACCGCGACCGGCGAGCACGTCCCGCCGGAGGCTCGGCCGGTGGGCGTCGTCTTCCAGAACTATCTGCTCTTCCCTCACCTCTCCGCCCTGGAGAACGTGGCCTTCGGGCTGCGCAGTCGCGGTGTTCCGAAAGCCGAGGCCCGGGCCAGGGCCACCCAGTGGCTGGAGCGGGTGGGTCTCGCCGAGTATCGCGGGAGCAAGCCGAAACAGCTGTCGGGAGGGCAGTCTCAGCGCGTCGCACTGGCCCGGGCGCTGGCGACGGAACCTCGCCTCCTCCTGCTCGACGAACCTCTGGCTGCCCTCGACGCCAGCACACGGCTGGAGACGCGCCGGGCGTTGCGTCGCCAACTCGAGGGTTACGACGGCGTCCGCCTCCTCGTGACGCACGACCCGATGGAGGCCATCGCGCTGGCCGAACGGCTCATCGTCGTGGAAGAGGGCCGGGTCTCCCAGATCGGTACCCCGCAGGAGATCTCGGAACGGCCCCGGTCTCGCTACGTCGCCGACCTCGTCGGGGTGAACCTCTTTCGCGGACGGGGGGCCGGCGACGAGGTGCTCATCGACTCCGGTTTTCGGCTCGTGGCGCCGGGAGCCGGGCGGGGGGAAGTGTTCGCCGTCGTCCATCCGCATGCGGTCTCGCTCTACCGGCAACCGCTGATCGGCACGCCCCGCAACGTGTGGGAGGGCACGGCCGACGCACTCGACCTCGAAGGGGAGCGCGTTCGCGTGCGGGTTGGCGGTCCGCTCCCGATCGTCGCAGAGGTCACCCCCGCAGCGGTGGCCGATCTGCGGCTCGGGGAAGGCGGCCCCGTGTGGGTGTCGGTGAAGGCCACCGAAGTCGTGGTGTACCCGGTGTAATTTCGAGGTCTTGATGCCGACCGAGGGACCGGGCCTGTCGCTCACTGAGTGGCTGGTTCTGGCGCTCCTTTCGGAAGCGCCGTCGCACGGTTTCGCCGTGGCGCGCACCCTGTCCCGGACAACGCCTCTGGGCGAGGTGTGGACCGTCCCGCGTCCGCTCGTCTACCGGGCGCTCGGCCGGTTGGAGGAGCAGGGCCTGATCCTGGAAGCGGGTGAGGAGCCGGGGGATCCTGGGCCGCGCCGGATGGTGTACGAGGCCACCGGCAAGGGTCGCAAGGCGGCGGTCAACTGGCGAGCAGAGCCGGTACGGCACCTCCGCGACGTCCGCAGTGCGTTCCTGGCAAAAGTCATCCTGCGCCAGCGGGCGGGAGAGCCACTCGGCCCGTTGGTCGTCGAGCAGCGGGCCGTCTTCGCTCCGCTCTTCGAGCGCCTGGCCGAGCAATTCGACGACCCGGAGACCGACCACGTTGTCGCGTCGTGGCGGTACGAGTCGTCGCAGGCCGTTGCCCGCCTGCTCGACCACCTCGAATCGCTCGATCAGTTGTAGGCGGACACCGCCGGCGTCAGGAGGAGTGGATGATCGTGCCGACGTGCTCGCCGCGCAACGCCCGCAGCACGTTGCCAGGTACCAGCCCGTTGACGATCTGGATCTGGTCGAGGTGTTTGGCGGCGGCCATCACCTCGAGCAGCGTCCGGTCGATCGGGAGGGTTGCGAAGCTCGCCGTCAGCTCCGAGGCGGAAATCTCGGGAATGAACTCCGGAGTCCGCCCACCGGGGTTGTTCGGGTCGACCGTGTAAAGGCCGTCGACGTCCTCAACGATCGTCAAGCGCCGGGCGCCGATCTCGTCCGCGATGAGGAACGCGCCGGTGTCCGCACGGTGCGGCGGGATCCGGCCGACCGCCGGGGGGAACTCGTGGTGGTGGTAGGGCGGGAAGGCGCTACCAACCACCGCCCGGCTCGCCGCCAGGTGGATGGCCAGCTGGTTGGCGATCGTGGGGTGCTCGATGTAGGACACGCCGTCGTTGGCCAGCAGGGCGGCGAGGAGGTGCCCGTTCTGGCCGGCCTCCTTGGCGGCCAGCCCGGCGAGCGCGCCGGTGGGGAGCCCGAGATCGAGGCCCACGCTGTAGACGTGACGGGCCCGGATCCCGGCCCCGGTGAGGATCAGCATCTTGTGTTCGGGCAGGCACCGGCGCAGCTCGTCGACCAGCGGAAGGATGGCCTCCCGGCCCCGATCCATGATCGAGCGCCCGCCGACCTTCACCACGCTGAGCCAAGGCAGCAAGCGGATCGGGGGGCGGTCGGTGACCGGCCGGGTGAGATCGCGGTCGAGGAGTGTCTGGCGGGCAAGCGACGAAGGGACGTGCTTGGTGCTCGAGGTCGGCTCGGTCATCGAAGTCCTCCTCAGTCGGCCGAGATGATCGTGCCGACGTGCTCGCCGGCCAGGGCCCGTGTGAGGTTGCCCGGCTTGAGCCCGTTGATGACCTGGACCGACCGCACGTGTCGAGCAGCCTTGAGCAGATCGAGAACCGGGAACTCGAGCACGGCGTCGTGGAGATCCATCGCCTGCATCTCGCCCACGGTGATTCGGGGGATGAACGTGGCGTCGGGATGCGTCTTGGGATTGGCCGTGTAGAGCCCGTCCTCGTCCTTCACGTAGATCATGGCCTTGCACCCGAACGTCTCGGCCAGCAGGTAGCAGCCGGCGTCGGTCCGGTAGGGCGGGATGAGCCCCTCGGCGGGGACCCGCATCCACATCTGGTAGGGCGGCATGCCTCCGAAGACGACGGCCCGCACCTCGGACAGATACAGCGGAACGGCAGAAAGCCCCGCCCCTTCGACGGCGGAAATCCCGTGCTTGGCGAGGAGGTGCCCGAGCATGGAGGCGTTCTGGCCAGCCACCGCCGAACCGATCTCGGTCAGTACCCCCGTGGGGAGGCCGAGATCGGCGGCGATCGAATAGAGGTGCCGGGCCCGGGTGCCGGCACCGGTCCCGATCAGCAACTGGTGATCCTGCCGGGCGGCGACGATCTCGTCCACGAGTGGGTAGACGGCCGCCCGACCCCGGTCGATCACGCTCTGACCACCGATCTTGATCACGGTGGCGTCGGGGAGGATCCGGTACTCGGGCGCTGCATCGGTGGCCCGTAACAGTTCCTCGTCGGTCAGGGACCGCTCCATCAGGAGCGCTTCGAGTTCCGCCGCTTCGTGTGGCATCAACACCCCTCGCCTCGGAAAAGCCGGGTCACGCTAGCGCTTTTTGCCAGGGAACTCACAATGCGACTAGTGCCCCTGCGCCCACCGTCCGGTATGTCCGGGTTCAGGGTTGAAGAACCGATTCGCGGGTATCGACCTTTTCATTCCATCCCGCAGACCAGTCTCGAACTGGAAGATTTTTAGAGGGGAGTCATTCAAGTGACCAAGGCAAAGCTCTCGATACTGGCGGTATTCGTGGTCGGAGCCTTGGCCGCGACCTTCGGATTCGTACAGGCGGTGTCTTCGCCTGAGGCGGAGGCGGCGGCTGCTCCGGCCATGGTCAAGGTCAAGGACATGCCGCCTGGTTCGCCCGAGGGGTATGAACCGGCCGAAGTTGCGGTGAAGGCCGGCCAGGTCGTCAAGTGGAAGAACGAAGGGGCGGAAGCCCACACCGTGACGGCCGAGGACGGGTCCTTCGACTCGGGGTCAATGGCTCCCGGGGCCGAATTCCAATTCACGTTCCCGAAGGCCGGGACGTTCACATATAAGTGCACCCCCCACCCCTGGGCGACCGGGACAGTGAAGGTCGGCTAAGTACGGAGTTTCTTGCGATGTGTGGCGCCGGGCTCGTTCCCATTTCGGGGGGCGATCCCGGCGCCTCACCGCGTGGTCGCATAATGAATAACGTGCGTGGACCGAGATGGCTTCTGATCGCGGCGCTGGGAATCGTGGCGGGGTTCGCCGCGATCGGGCCGCCGGCTCCGGCCCCAGCCGCCGAGGGACCTGTTGTATCGATGGTCGACAACGAGCCCGATCTCACGAACTGGCACTTCGATCCCGCCGAGGTCACCGTTCCGGCCGGATCGACGGTGGTCTGGGTCAACAGGGGCAAGGAAGAGCACACGGTGACGTCCGATCCCGATTCTCGAGAGAAGTTCGACTCGGGTTACAAGAAGCGGGGGGCGAGCTGGCAGCGGGTGTTCTCCCGGCCGGGGCGGTTCAGCTACTACTGCGCACCGCACCCCTGGATGAAGGGCACGGTGGTGGTCGTGGCGGCTTCGACACCGGCGCCGACCTCCGCCGCCGCCAGGGGGGCCGATTCTGTCTCGTCGACCACGGCCGCCCCCGCCCCGGCGGCCACCAGCACGACGTTCCCGCCGTCGCTGGCCGCGCCCACCACGACAGCGCCGGCCGAGACAGCAACGACCGCCGTGGCGGACACCACGTCGACGACGGCCGCCGATGAAGAGTCGGAGGAGTCGGCCGCCCCGGCCTCCTCCGGGAAGAATTCGGGGAGCAATCTGGCCGGCACGCTAGCCGTCGTGCTGCTCCCCACGCTGGGCGGGCTCGCGCTCGGGGCGAGACTGCGACGTTCGGCGTCTGCCTGAGCCCGCGTGGTGACGCGGGCCCCCGACGAGGCAGACTTGTGTGCCGCCTGACATGGGGAGATGAGCTGTGAAGCGCTTCGTTGCTGCGTTGGTTGTCGTGGGCTCGGCTGTTTTCGGGTTCACGCCGACCGCCGACGCCGTGGGCTATGGAGCCTGCACGATCGCAGGCACCATCTCTTTCGCGCCGGAGTCACCCGCCAAGGGCACCTGGGCTATCGGACCTGCCAATCTCGATTGTCAGGGGATCATCGGCAAGCGTGCCCGGATCACCGGCCGGGGCCCGTTCCGGGGATCAGGGACGTATACGGCGCTGCTGCCCGCCGACACCGGATGTCTCCGGCAGACCGGAACCGGCAAGGTCGAGTACCAGATCCCGACGGCGAGCGGCACGATCAAAGTGGACGAAGCAATGTCCCACACCTTGGCCGGCGCGGGCGTACTCGACACGCCGAGCCTCCATGGCGTGTTCCAAGTTCCGCCGCCGTACGACGGCGACTGCGTCACGAAGCCGGTGACCCGAGCCACGTTTGTGGCACAGCTGGTGCTGTACCGCAATCCCCGGCAGTTCCCGCCGGGCGCGCCAGGGGCTTAGGAGCGCGCTGAACAAAATTCAGTTGCTCCTGGAATCAGAGCATTTTTTCAGCGCACTCCTAGGAACCCTCAGTCTCGGCTGACTCGGCCGACTCTGCCGACTCTTCAGGTTCCGGTTCGGGCTCCGGGAGGTCGCATGCCGTCCGGATGGCCGCCAGCAGCGGACTCTCGGCCGGGAACCGGAACTGGTAGGCCCGGGTGATGTGCGGCGGGTCGGCGGGATGGTGGGCCCGGAGGACACCGACGACCAGCTGGCCGTATCCCTTGAGTTCCTCGGGGGGCTCGGTGTCCAGCGCGGTGACGTCGCTCGTCTTGGTGATCGTGGAGTAGCCGGTAATGATGCTGAACACGATGTGCTCGGCGGTCACCCGCATGTAGCACTTGTCATAGGGCTTCGTGAGCAGCGGCGCCTCGGCGACCTGCTCGACACCCTCCGCCTCGACGTCAGCCAGGAGCGACTTCGTCAGGTCGGCCAGTTGCTGGTACTCCTCGTCCAGCGGCTTCTCGGTCGCTTCCTCTTTCGATTCGTCGGTGCCCTTGTCCCGGCGCAGCAGCCGCATGAAACCCCGACGATCAACCTCAGCCATGAGAATCTCCCCTTTTTCCTCACGCCATGTTAACGGTGCGCTCGGCGGCGACGTTGAGTCGCTCCCAGGCCCAGCCAGCCGCGTCGCGGGCAACGGCGGGGTTGAATCCGGCGGTGCCGAGGGCGTGTTCTACGCCGGGTGCCGTGTCGCCCAACCCGAGCAGCAGTAGGGCCATCCGGCGGGCGTTGCGGCGGGTCGCCGCCAGGGGCGTCTCGGCCAGGTGCGCCCGGACCCAGGCGTCGTGCTCCTCCTGGGCCGAAGGCGGGAGCCGCCGCACGTGGCGCCGGTTGATCGGCGGGATGTATCGGCGCACGGCCAGAGTCTCGCCCTCGTGCTGGACCGCCAGGTCGAACTGGACGATGCGGCCGAGGCTCCGGGCCATGGGCGAGTTGCGGCCGTGGCGCTCGCCGAGGCCCAGACAACGCGACGTCTCGGCCAGGTCGAGGGTGAACCCCTCGGGGGCGCCGTCGAAGCGATGGGCCATGTAGCGGATCAACAGGAAGGCGGTCGGCCCGAGGGTCGGAAGCCAGAACCGTTCCGGGTACGGCGTGCGGGGGTCGTGGCCCAGCGTGTCGACGACGGGATCGGAAAGGGGGAGGACGCGGATCGTCTCGCTCATATGGATCTCCAGGGGCAGGGCGCCGGAGCAATGCCGCCGGAAGGCGTGACGAAGGCAACGGGCGATGCGGCGTGCGGAACCGGCCCCCCAGCGCACCAAGGCCGGTGTCCGGGCCGCATCGTAGGGACGGGGCGCCGGAGTCGCCACGCAATTAATGCGCGCCACTTCTGTTGTAAAAGTCGTGAATGGTGCCAGAGGTTTCAGAGAAGGATGAGAAACCTGAAATGGCACTGATTGACACTCTGATCAGGCCATTCCTATATTGGTCAACGCTCACGCACGTAGGGCCATAGATGTAAACCGGGTCGATGTTTTATTGATTTAGGGGGCCGGCTTCTTCGTGCGCACTGAGCAAGGGGGGCGCCTGTTTCAGGCGCACTGGGGAGGAGCAATCCAAATGACAATCTGGCGCGGCCGCCGGTGCCGGGCGGCTGTTGCGTTGGCTCAGCGCGCTTCTGCCGTGGGTCTGCTTGCCGTTGCGGTGCTGGCGGTTCCGGCGATGGCCGGGATTGACGGTGGCGGTACCAGCGATCCGCGCGACGTCGGGACGCGTCTCGACCTGAAGACGCTGACCCATGCTCAGGACGGGCCGTCGGTCGTCTATACGGCTGAAACCTACGGCCCATTCTCAGATCAGTCCGCCCTCTTTAAATGGGGTGTCGACCGCGATCGGGACGAGGCGTTCGATCTGATCGTGTTCACCGAATGGCGGGACGGGAAACTGCTCGGTGGGGTGAAGGACCCGGCGGGACGCCAGATTGCTCCCGCCGCCGTCTCCCGTCCCGGCCCGAATGCAATTCGGGTGTCGTTCCCGACCGAGGTGCTCGGGGGCGCTGCTGAGTACCGCTACGCGGTGGACGCCTCGGCCGCCGCCGGGGACCGGGACCTCGCACCCAACGCCGGTCTCGTCTTGCACCGCCTGGGCGCTGCAGCGGCCCCGGTGAAGGAGGTCCGGACCGCCGACTCGGCACCGGCCACTCCGGCGCCCACACCGCAAGCAAGCGCGGCACCGGCACCAGCGGCACCAGCGCCGGCAGCGGCAGCTACGCCGGCGCCGGCGCAGTCCAACCTTCCCAGAACAGGCCCCGGGGACGGTG
>JAICGL010000115.1 GCA_025923175.1 Acidimicrobiia bacterium | reverse complement strand
TTCGCCCCTTTTCTAAGCACCGCCCCGCGAAAACGCGGGGTTGGGAACGGGGCCCTGTCCGCTCCCCAGCTGACCCTTCGACCCTGCACCTACTTGGAACTGCGACTCCTACGGTGACAAAACCTGTCACTCAGTGCAAAACGCCGCTCAAGGGGAAATCTCAGAATTGGGGCTGGACGCGAAAACGGCGGGGCCCGAAGACCCCGCCGTTCATCGCGTCCCGGCCTTCCTGAGATTTCGCCCTGAGCAGTGTTTTGCACTGAGTGCCAGCTTTTGTCACCTTAAGAGGGAAGTTGCAAGCAGGTGCAGGGCTTGAAGGGTCAGCTGGGGAGCGGACAGGGCCCCGTTTCCCAACCCCGCGTTTCGCGGGGCGGTGCTTAGAAAAGGGGCGAAATTGTTCAAGCGCATTCTTCTCACCGCGGTCTTGGGCGCGGGTCTGGTGCTCTCCGTTCCGTTTGCCGCCGAGGCGGACCACCGGGGCGGCCGGGATCGTGACCGGAGGGACTGGGGCGTCCTTCTTCCGGTCTGGGGCCCCGGCGCGGGCATGTACAGCAACGGCGCTCCCGCCGTTCCCAACTTGCACTACCGGGGCATGGACAGGGACCCGGAGCTGTGGTGGTGGCCCGCCGGCTACGGCGCGGCCCGCAGCTACTACGGGGGCGGCTACTTCCCGGGCAGCCGCATCCTCAGCGACGCCTTCGGTGACGACTACTTCGTCGCCTACGGGTACCGCTGCAACGGCTACCGGGACGGCTACTACTACGGCCCCGACGGAGACCGTCTCAACTTCTCCGGCCGGCCGTTCTACCGCCGCAACGCCGACTGCGAGAACTACTACGCCCGCCACGGCGCCTGGTTCGGCTACTCGGACTGCAGCCGGTTCGAAGTGACCAAGGGTTACTGCGACGACTACGACCGGCACGGGCACCAGCGGTTCTAGTTCGAGCTCAACTCGCTTCACTGGCTCCGGAGGCTCCCGCCCCACGAGGGCCCAGGTAACCCTGGCGAGCCTCCGGAGCCGGCGCGTTCACTTCAGGATCGCCGGCCGCCCACATGGCGGCGTAGACGCCACCACCGGCGAGGAGGGCGCTGTGGCTGCCTTCCTCGATGACCCGGCCGCCCGATAGTACGACGATGCGGTCGGCCCGGGCGGCAGTGGCGAGGCGGTGGGCGACGATGATGGTCGTCCGCCCCCGGGAGAGGGCACCCATGGCCGCCGCCACCCGCGCCTCGCTGCGGAGGTCGAGGTTCGACGTCGCCTCGTCGAGCAGGAGGACGGCCGGGTCGACGAGCCGGGCACGGGCCAGGGCCAAGAGCTGACGCTGGCCGCTGGAGAGGGAACGGCCCCGTTCCAGGATCGGCGTGTCGTAACCGTTCGGCAGGCTGGCGATGAACTCGTCGGCGCCGACCGCCCGGGCAGCCTCTTCGATCTCGGCGTCGGTGGCGTCGGGCCGGCCATAGGCGATGTTGTCGCGGACGGTGCCGGAGAAGAGGTGCGCCTCCTGCGGGACGAGGCCGAGATTCCGGCGATAGGCGGGCAACGAGAGGTGGCGGAGGTCGATGCCGTCGGCCGTCACCCGCCCGGTGGTCGGGTCGTAGAACCGGGCCAGCAGCTTGACGATCGTGGACTTGCCCGCGCCCGTCCGACCGACGAGCGCCACCGTCTCCCCCGGCGCGACCTCGAGGTCGACGCCGTCGAGGGCGAGTTCGCCTGCCGCGCTGTAGCGGAACTCCACGTCCTCGAGACCGAGGGCGCCGGCCAGATCACCGGGCGGCACCGCCCCTGGGGCGTCGGGCGTGCTGACCGGGGTGGCCAGCAACTCACCCAACTTGGTGGCCGCCGCCCGGGCCTGCTGATAGGTGTCGAACACCTGGGACAGCTGCTGGACGGGAGCGAAGAACACGTTGAGATAGAGGATGAAAGCGATGAGATCGGCCGGGGTGAGCGAGCCCGCGCTGATGAGCGAGGCGCCGTAGGCCACGACGAGGGCCGTGGCCACCTGGCCGAGGAACTCGACGGTCGGGAAGTAGGTCGCTGACAAACGGTTGCCCTCCAGGCGGGCGTCGAGGTGCTCGTCGGCCACCGCCCGGAACTCCTCGAGGTTGCGGTCCTCCCGGGCGAAGGCGGCCACAACCCTGGCGCCTGACAGGCTCTCCTGCAGGCGGGCCATGACGAGGGCGACCTTGTCGCGGATGCGGAGATAGGCGCGGTCGGAGCTCCGCCGGAACCACACGGTGAGCACGAGCAGCGGCGGCACGACCGACATGGCCACGAGCGCCAGGCGCCAGTCGAGCACGAACAGCACCGCGGCCACCCCGGCGGCGGTGAGCCCGCTGGCCACCAGGTTCACGATCCCTTGCTGGAACAGCTGCGACAGGGCCTCGATGTCGCTGGTCATGCGGGTGAGGATCCGCCCGCCCATCTCCCGCTCGTAGAAGTCGAGGCCGAGCCGGCTCAGGTGCGCGAAGACCTTGACCCGCAACGAGTAGAGGAGCCGCTCGGACAGGCGGCCCGTCCACCGGGCGCCGGCCCACAGGGCCCACCAGTCGATGAGCACCACCGCGGCGAAGGCGGCGGTAGCGGCGGTCAGCCCGCCGGTGGACTCACGGGCGACACCCTGGGCAACACCGGCTCGAACGAGGGCCGGGCCGGCCAGCCCGGCCAGCGCATCCACGGCCACCAGCGCCACACCGACCGCCAGCGTTGCCCGGAACGGCCGCACGATCCGGCCGAGGGAGAACTGTGCGTCGGGCCGGGCGGCGACAACGGGATCGATGCCGGGCTGGTCGTCCGCGGCCGGCAGCGCGGCGACCTGGGCGAGGAGCTTCTCGTCTGCCGGCAACGCCCCCACCAGCGCAAAATGGCCTCCGTGGGCGCCGGCCCCGGATCCGCCGCCGGGCCGGGGGATCCACGAGGTGGCTTTGGCCGCAGCGATCATGCCGCGCTGCCCCGTTAGTGTCGCCCCGGCATGCTCGACTGGCGCCGGGCCGTTGCCGGGCGCCTTCGCCGATGTCGTCGTCAGTGGCGAGATGATGGGCTCGCCCTCGGGGGCGGCACCGGTGAGCAGCTCGACGTATCGCGGGCACGACACCATGAGCTCGTCGTGCGTGCCTTGCGCCAAGACCCGGCCGCCGTCGACCACGACGATGCGGTCGGCCAGGCTGATCGTGGAGCGGCGGTGGGCGACGATGATCGTGGTGCGGCCGGCCATCAGCCGCCGGAGCGTGGCGTGGATCTCCGCTTCGACGGTCGGGTCGACGGCCGAAGTGGCGTCGTCCAGGACGAGGATCTTCGGGTCGGTGACGAGTGCCCGGGCCAGCGTCACGCGCTGGCGCTGCCCGCCGGAGAGCGTGAGCCCCCGCTCCCCCACCACCGTGTCGTAGCCGTCGGGCAGGGTCTCGATGAACCCGTCGGCTTCGGCGGCGCGGGCGGCAGCCCGGATCTGCTCCGGAGTCGCGCCGGGGGCGCCGAAGGCGATGTTGTCGGCGATCGACGTCGAGAACAGGAAGGCGTCTTCGAACACGATGCCGATCGAGCGGCGCAGCTCGGCCAGCCGCAGCCGTCGCACGTCGGTGCCGTCGAGCGTGACCCGCCCCCCATCGACGTCGTAGAACCGGGGCAGGAGCTGGGCGATGGTCGACTTGCCCGAGCCGCTGGCCCCGACGAGCGCGACCCGCTCGCCGGGCGCGATCCGGAGGTTGAATCCGTCGAGCAGCGTCCGGTGATCGCCGCCCTCATTGTCGTCGCCGGCGCCGGCGTAGCCGAAGCGCACGGCTTCGAACTCGATCGCACCCCGCACGGCGCCGAGCGGTTCGGCGTCGGGTGGCTCGGTGACCTCCGAGGGGGTGTCGAGCAGTTCGAGGATTCGCACCGCTCCCGCCCGGGCCATCTGGCCGGCCGACAGCAGGCCCGACAGCATCCGGGCGGGGGCGGCCAGCTGGAGCAGGTAGGTGTTGAAGGCCAGGAAGGTGCCGAGCGAGATGCGCCCGTCGATCACCAGCCGGCCCCCGGCCAGGAGCAGGGCGGCCATTCCGACGCTCGGCAGCACCTGGATGAGCGGCACGAGGCGGGCCTGGATGCGGATGTTGCGCAGCTGGGCGCCGTAGAGCGCCCGGGCGGCGCGCTCCAGCCGGGCGACTTCCCGCTCCTCGGCGGCGAAGGCCTTGACGACGCGCACCCCGGCGACGGCCTCGTCGACGACGCCGGCCACGTCGGCCGCCCGCTGCTGAGCCGCCCAGGTGGCCGGGAACACGCGGTCCCGCATTCGACCCGAGGCGACGGCCAGGGCGGGCAGCACCACCAGGGCGATGGCGGTGAGGGCCGGGCTGAGGGCCAGCATGACGACGAGGGACAGGACCAGCATCACGAGGTTGCCGATCATCAGCGGCAGGAAGGCCAGCAGCATCTGCACCATGCGGACGTCGCTGCCGGCCCGCGACATCGCCTGGCCCGTCTCGAGTCGGTCGTGGGCGGCGAAGTCCAGCCGGGCCAGGTGTTCGTAGACCGCGTTACGCAGGTCGTACTCGACGTCGTAGCTGACCCGCCCGGCGTACAGCCGCCGCACCAGCGCCGCCCCGAAGCGAATCGCCCCCAACCCGAGAAGCGCGGCGACCCCGGCGACCCGCAGCGGCCGGCCGGCGGCCACGTCGTCGATCAGCCCCCGCAGCACCAGCGGCCCGAAGACCGTTGCCACCATGCCGACCACGGCTCCGACGAGAGCAAGGACCATCGTGCGCCGATGCCGCCGCATGAGCGGCCCCAGCCGTTTGACCCATCCGCCGGCCTCCGGCGGAGCGATCAGCGGCAGGCTCAAGCCGGTAAGCGGGCGTCGACGGTCATGAGGCCAGGTTACCGGCCTCCTGGCGGCGGCCTACCCGCCCAACCCCCTTCCATTCAGCGCCCGCCAGGTCGTCACCATGGCGAGAATGATCACCGCCCACAGGCCGAGCGCCCCCACGACGGTACCGAGCCCGACCTGCATCTCCTCACCGCTGAAGTCGATGATGTACTCGCTCGCCAGCACCCAGCACCACAGCCCCCAGGCCGACGCGGCAATGAACAAAACCACGAGCAGAACCCGCAAGCTCCTTCGCCGCCGTAACTCTGCCCGGAGATCCCTTGGTTCCGTGCTCACAACACCAGCATGCCCTTCATCGCACCCCGAGAGGCGAAGAACTCCATATCGGCACCTTGAGCTAGGTCGGCTCCCGTCGCCGCCAGAGCCCGTCAACCGTCCGCTCGTAGTCCGTATGACAAGAGTCGCATCGGCCGTCATCGAGGACGACGGGCCCCCCGAACACCGGCGTGTACCTGTCGCTCGGCGCCCCGATTGCGACCTGCCAGACGACGACGAAGTCCTCGCCGCACGTCGGGCAGGGGTCGCCTTCGAGTTTGCGCACGCCTACTTGTTGGGAGCGACGGTGGAGCGGACCGCTCTGACACCCGTTTTGCAGAACCCGCCTCTGTGGGGCGGGTTTCTGCAATATCGGCTCCGATCGATGGGGCCCCGGCTTTTGCGCACGGGCGGGGGGAACGGCCGCGTCGGTGTCAGCGGACCATCCGGTCTTGGCCGGCCCAGTAGGGGGCGCGGGCGGCTTTTTTGTCGGGCTTGCCGAGGGGGGTCTTGGGGATCTCGGTCACGAACTCGATGACCTTTGGCTTCTTGTAGCCCGACAGGCGCTCACCGACGAACGCCCGGATCTCCTCCTCGGTGACGGCCGAGCCGGAGCTGCGGACTACGTGGGCCCGCAGCGCCTCGCCCCACTTGTCGTCGGGGACGCCGAACACGCACACCTCCGACACCCCCGGGCAGGCCAGGACGATCTCCTCCACCTCGCGGGGATAGATGTTGAGCCCGCCGGAGATCACCATGTCCTTCGTCCGGTCGAGGAGGTACAGGTAGCCGTACTCGTCGAGCATCCCGATGTCGCCGGTGTGGAGCCACCCGCCCTTGAGCGTCTCGGCCGTGGCGTCGGGACGGTTCCAGTAGCCCGCCATCACGGTGGCACCCCGCAGGCACACCTCGCCGGCCGAGCCCGCCGGGACGGGCTGGTCGTCCTCGTCGACAATGCGGATCTCGGTGCCGGAGCGGGCCCGGCCGCATGACCCCAGCCGGGCGGCCAGCGGGCCGGTCGTCACATGCTCCTCGCGGCGCAGGTAGGTGCCGGTCATCGGCGACTCGGTCTGGCCGAACAGCTGGCTGAACACGGGCCCCATGATCTCGAGCGCCCGCTTCATGTCCTCCACGTACATCGGCGAGCCGCCGTAGACCACCCACTTCAGGCTCGACCAGTCGGTCTCCCGGGCCCGGGGATGGTCGATCACCATCTTGATCATGGTCGGCACCATGAACAGCGACGCCACCCGGTAGCGGGGAACCCAGTCCAGGAACCGGTCGACGTCGAAGCCCGACCGGGTGAGGAGCACCTGGGTGCAGCCCTTCATCGTGTAGGACAGCCCGTTGTAGCCCGATCCGTGGGTGAGCGAGGCGGCGTGCATGGCCACGTCCTCGAACTCCATCCGCATCAGGTCGGCCAGCGAGACGATGGCCTCGGCGATGAGGACGCCGTGGGTCAGCATCGCTCCCTTCGACCGGCCGGTGGTGCCGCCGGTGTAGGCCAGCCAGGCCAGCTCGGAAGGATCGACGTCGACGGTGCGAAACGGTTGCCCGCCGTGCTTCGCCACCAGCTCTTCGAAGTCGAGGTCGCCGGCCGCCGGCCCGTCGGCCTGGATCACGGTCGACACGGTCGGCAGGTCGGCCCGGCGCGCCGCGACGGCGTCGGCCACCTCCCTGTCGACGACAAGGGCGGTGGCTCCCGAGTCGGCCACGAAGTAGGCGAGTTCGTCGATCGTCGACCGGGAGTCGAGCGGTACCACCGCCGCCCCGGTTTTCATGATTCCGTAGAAGCTCTCGAGGTACGTCGGGCTGTTCCCGAGGAACAGCGCCACCCGGTCACCCCGCTGGATCCCGGCGGCCACCACCGCATGCGCGACGGCGTCGGCCCTGGCGTTCGCCTCGCCGTAGGTCCTCGTGCCGCCGTCCCAGATCCAGGCGACCTGGTCGGGGTAGCTGGTGGCGGTGGCGGTCAGGATGTCGCCGGCGTTCATGCGAACCCTCCGGGTCCTACATGGCGTCGACCTTCGGCATGATCTCGTTCTTCAGGGTCTTCAGGTCGTCGAGCGTCTTCGCGGTCGGGACGTCCGCGAACGGCGGCCAGAACATCGGCATCGTCAGCCCGGCCTCCTTGTAGCGCTTGAGCATGTCGGTGATCTGCCCGGCGCTACCCACCATCAGGTTGGTGACCTTGCCTGCCGGCGTCTGGTCCATGTCGACAGGGGTGATGACGAACCACAGCATGCTGGAGATCTCGAGATCGTCGACCGACCGGGAGCTCCCGAGCTCTTCGAGCTCTCGCTGGATCTCGGTGCGCCACGTCTTGATCTCTTCCGGCGTGTCCTGGATCCCGATCCAGCCCGACAGGTTGTACTTTGCGATGCGGCTGGCCGAACGCTTCGGGTCCTTGAGCCCGCTGAAGAAGATCGGCGGGTGCGGCTGCTGGACGGGCTTCGCTCCGAACCCGCACGGCCCGAAGTCGGCGAACTCGCCGTGGTACTCGAAGATGTCGTTCGTCCAGATGCCCTGCATGATCTCGATCGTCTCGCGGACGTGCTTGTGCCGCTTGGGGAAGATGTGCGAAGCGCTCGCCGCTGCGAACTCCTCGGGCATCCAGCCGGAGCCCACGCCGACGTTGAGCCTGCCGTTGCAGAGGTGGTCCACGGTGGCGAGCTCCGTCGCGAGGACGCCTGGGGCGCGGTACGGCGTATCGGTGATGCTCATGCCGATCCGCACCTTCGTCGTCTTCGCCGCGAGCCAGGGGATCAGCGGCCAGCCCTGGAACCAGGTTCCTCGCGCAGCCACCGGCAGGGCAGTAGGCAGACCTTCCATCATGCCGAACGAATACTGGAGCTCTCCTCGATCGGAGGACTCGGGGACGACGATCCGGTCGAGCGTCCAGACGGAGTCAAAGTCCAGCTCTTCGGCGAGGTTGGTGCAGTCCTCGAGTTCCTTGAGGGTCACCTCGGTGCGAAAGTTCGGCAGGTAGAGAGCGAGCTTCATCTGGACGGCCTCCTCACGAGCACCCGCATGGGATTCGCGAACCTAACAGGTCTCGGGACGGCGGTCCCGGGGTGGGCCCGTCAGAGGACGGCGACGGCTTCGGCGTAGTGGCAGGCGGCGGGGTGGCCGGTGCCGTGATCCACCAGCGGCGGGGGTTCCTCGATGCAACGTCGCTGCTCGGCCTCGGTCAGGTCGTTGGCGAATTTGGGGCAGCGGGTGCGGAAGCGGCAGCCGCTCGGGGGGTCGAGCGGGCTGGGGACGTCGCCGGTCAGGAGGATCGGCGTACGAGTCCGCTCCTTGCGCGGGTCGGCCACCGGCACGGCGGAGATGAGCGCCTGTGTGTAGGGATGCGACGGCGCCTCGAAGACATCGTCGGTGGCGGCCTCTTCGACGATCGCGCCGAGGTACATGACGCAGACCCGGTCGGCGATGTGGCGCACGACCGACAGGTCGTGGGCGATGAACAGGTAGGCCAGGCCGAGCCGGTCCTGGATGTCCTCCAGCAGGTTGAGCACCTGGGCCTGGATCGACACGTCGAGCGCCGAGACCGGCTCGTCGCAGACCACCAGCCGGGGGTCGAGGGCGATGGCCCGGGCGATGCCGACCCGCTGGCGCTGGCCGCCGGAGAACTCGTGGGGGTACCGGTTCTCGTGCTCGGGGGCCAGCCCGACGAGCAACAGCAACTCGGCCACGCGGTCGCCGGGATCGATGCCATGGATCTTGAAGGGCTCGGTGAGGATGTTCCGCACCGTCATGCGGGGATTGAGGCTGGCGTACGGGTCCTGGAAGACGATCTGCATCTCCCGGCGCAGTTCCCGCAGGCGGCTGACCGACGCCGTGGTGAGCTCTTCCCCGTCGAAGACGACGGAACCGGCGGTCGGCTGGATGAGGCGCAGGACGGCCCGGGCGGTGGTCGACTTCCCGCAGCCGGACTCCCCCACCAGCGCCACGGTCTGGCCCCGGTCGACCGCGAACGACACGCCGTCAACCGCCTTGACCGTGCCGATCTGGTGCTTGAACACGATCCCCTGCGTGACGGGGTAGTGCTTCACGAGGCCGGAGACTTCGAGGAGGGCCATCCGGTCAGGCCTCGATCAGTGCGGTCCGGGCCTCGGCCACGCGGTCCTGGTGGTGGCAGGCGGCGGCGTGGGCCGCACCGCCCGTGAGGGGCGGGATCTCGGCCGGGCAGATCTCGGTGGCGAAGGAGCACCGCGGATGGAACGGACAGCCGGGCGGCACCCGGATCAGGCTCGGTGGCTGGCCGGGAATGGGATGCAGCCGGTCGGTCCGCCGCCGGTCGAGGCGGGCCACGCTCGTCAGCAGCCCGAGCGTGTAGGGATGCCGGGGGGCGTGGAACAGGGCGTCGGCGCCGGCCGTCTCGGC
>JAICGL010000114.1 GCA_025923175.1 Acidimicrobiia bacterium | reverse complement strand
CGGTCGGGGTCGTTCGCCAACGGGATCCAACGGGATGTTGGCGGGATCACGGCGGGATCGGGCCTCCGGACGCGGCGCAGGCCAGCGGTTCACCTCGCTGGCCTGCGCTTACGCTGCTGTGGCCGGGACCGGCGTCGATCCGGTGACCTCGCGCTTTTCAGGCGCGCGCTCTGCCGACTGAGCTACCCGGCCGATGCCGGCGAGGGCTGGGGTCGGCTGACCCTCACCGAGCGGTCCAGACGGGACTTGAACCCGCGACCTCCGCCTTGACAGGGCGGCGTGCTAACCGGACTGCACCACTGGACCATGCGATTCACTGCCTTGTGCTGCCTTTGCTGCTTGATGCCAACCGCCCGAAGGAGGTTCGCACCCCCAACGGGATTCGAACCCGTGCTACCGCCTTGAAAGGGCGGCGTCCTGGGCCGCTAGACGATGGGGGCCCGTTCCCGAAAGGTGAACCGGTTCAGGATAGCAGCGCGTCCCCCTCTCCCGGATTCGATGGCGATATGTCCGATTCCTGCAAATCACGCCGCGCATCGTAGGCCCAGAAGGCCGGGAGGACCGCCGCCGTACCCGCGACGGCGATCACGCACAGGACGCCGCCGGACACCACCGCGGGCCGCACGCCGACCAGCACGGCGGCCGCTCCCGCTTCGGCGTTGCCGAGGAGCGGCCCGGATGTGTAGCTGAGCATCTCGATCGAGGCCAGCCGGCCCCGGAGGTGATCGGGGATGGTGCGGTTCCACATCGACATGCGGAAGATGCCGCTGACCATGTCGGCGGCGCCGGCCGCGGCGAGCGCCACGAGGGCCAGCCAGAGAAAGGGGGCCAGGCCGAATCCGACCACGGCCAGCCCCCAGCCGGCCGCGGCGACCGTGATGGCCCGGCCATGGTGATGGACCCGGCCCGTCCAGCCGCTGGTCACGGTGGCCAGAAAGGCGCCGACGGACGGGGCGGCGTACAGGGCGCCCAGCGCCGCCGACCCGCCGAAGCGCTCGGCCAGCTCCGGAAAGAGGGCCATCGGCATGCCGAAGAACATGGCCGCCATGTCAATGACGTAGGTGCCGATCAGCTCAGGGCGGCTCCGGGCGTAGCGGAGGCCCTCGACCACCTGCCGGACGCTGGGTCGCTCGGCGTCGGGCGGCGGAGGCGAGGCTTTCATGAGCGCCAGGGCGGCCAGCGAGACGGCGAACGTGGCGGCGTCGATCGCGTAGGCCATCTCGAGGCCGGGGCCGGCCAGCAGGACCCCGGCGAAGGCCGGGCCGGCGATCATCCCCACGGTGCGGGTGAGGGCGTCAATGGCCCCGGCGGCGGTCAGCTCGTCCCGGTCGACGATGCGGGGGACGAGCCCCTGCAGGGCCGGCCGCTGGATGGCGTTGAGACCGGCCATGGCGGCCGCCAATACGAACACCGGCCAGAGCGCCGGACGATCCATCGAGGCGTTGACCAGCAGGGCGACGCAGCAGGCGAGCTCCCCGGCCTCCGACCAGCGCACCAGGCGACGCCGGTCGGCGGCGTCGGCCAGCGCTCCGCCGAGGAAGGCCAGGGCCAGGATGGCGGCCATCTGGACGACACCGACCATCCCGACGGCCAGCGACGACCCGGTGAGCTCGTAGACCTGGTAGGGGACGGCCACGTAGGTGACCATCGACCCGAAGAACGACACGCTCTGCCCAACGGTGAGCAGGCGGTAGTCCCGGTGCCGGCGCAGCGGCCGCAGGTCGGGGGCTACGGCCCGCCAGCCCGTCGGCAACCCCTCGACCTCGGCGGGCGGGGGTGGCGTGGGCTCGGGCGGGGCGGGGGAGAGTCGCTCGTCAGGCTCGGGCATGGTGGGTCGAGGTTAGGAGCCGATGTCCCCGTCCGGGCGCGCTAGTAGTCCTTCCAGCCCTTGCGTTCGTAGTCGAGGATGCGGGGGCGGTTGAGGGTGGACGGCTCGACCGGCCTCGGGCCCCGGTCGGGCGGGAACACCCCGGCTGCCTGGAGGACCTCGCTGTTCAGGTAGCGGAGCGGGGGCTCGGGCCGAGGATCGGGAAGCCGCAGGACGGGCGGCTCGGCGCCCGGGATCGCCAGGAGGAAACCCCAGTCCCCGAACGACGGGACGTCGGCGTGGTAGGGCCGGGGTGCCAAGCCGGCCTCCCGAAGGGTGGCGGCGATCGACCAGAAGGCGTCGGCGGCGAAGTACGGCGACCCGCCCTGGACGACCAGCCGGCCACCGGGAGCCAGGACCCGATGAGACACGACCCCGTAGAACTCGACCGAGTAGAGCTTGGCGGTGGCCGGGTCCTCGGGGTCGGGGAAGTCGGCGATCACCACATCGAAGCGGTCGGGGGCCGTCCGCACCCACGAGAAGGCGTCGCCCTGGACGACCGTCACTCGCGGGTCGGCCAGCGACCGCTCGTTGAGCGAGGTCAGGCGGCGGTCCTCCCGGGCCAGGCGCAGCACGGCAGGGTCGAGCTCGACCAGCGTCACCTCGTCGACGTCGGGATAGCGGAGGACCTCCCGCAGGGCGAGCCCGTCGCCGCCGCCCAGCACGAGCACCCGGCGGTGGGTGCCGGCCATGGCCGGGTGGACCAGCGCTTCGTGGTAGCGGTATTCGTCGATCGACGAGAACTGCAGGTCCCCATTGAGGAACAGCCGCACGTCGGGCCTGCCCCCGATGGAGAGCGACTCGGTCATGACGATGTCCTGGTAGTCGCTCCGCTGGGCAGCGACGATCGGATCGTCGTAGAGGGCCTGCCGGGCCGAGATCTCGAACCGGCCGGCCAGGACCATCGCGACCACCAGCAGGCCGAGGACCCCGACGAGCGTCGCCCCGCCGGCCCACCGGGCGCGTACTCGCAGCGCCCGCCGGCCGAGGACGCCCACCACGGCGGCGGCCGCGACATTGACCCCGCCGACGACGAGGGCCCCCTGGATCTGGCCGAAGACCGGCAGGAGCAGGAACGGGAAGGCCAGGCCGCCGACAAGGGCGCCGACGGAGTCGGCGGCGAACAGGTCGGCCGCGACGTCGCCGGGATGGTCGGCCCGGACCTCGTGGACCAGCGTGACCAGCACCGGGATCTCGGCTCCGATCAGGGTGCCGACGGCGGCGGAGATGACGAGCAGCGCCGGCTGGTACAGGTCGAGCCAGGCGAACGCCGCGTACAGGGCGAGGACGGAGAACCCGCCGACCAGGGCCAGGGCGGCCTCGATGGCCATGAAGGCGGTGAGGGGCCGGTGGCGGAGCCGCTTGGCCAGCAGCGAGCCGATCCCCATGCAGAAGACCAGCACCGACAGCACGACCGACGTCTGGTGGATCGTGTTCCCGATCAGGTGGCTGCCCAGGGTGATGAGGGCCAATTCGTAGACGAGGCCACAAGCGGCGCAGGCGAAGGCGGCGGTGAACAGAACCGCCCGGAAGCGCCGGTCTCCCGTCGTCGTCACGAGATCGCGGCGGCGACGATGGCCCCGACGGCGACGTGGTTGGCCACCGTCACGACGATGGCCGGATGCCGCTCCGGAGCGCAGACGATCTCGCCCAGCTCGCCGGGGGTGAACCTGTCGACGACGACGAACGAGATGGCCAGGAGGACGATGCCGAGCAGCCCGAAGGCGGCGGCGTAGGCCAGCCCTTTGTCCAGGTCGTCGTGGGACGTGATGATCGCCGTGACGTTGATGGTGGCGATGGCCACGAGCCCCGACGCCACCACCGCCGCCGCGTTCCAGTTGCGCTCCCGGTAGATCACGTCGCTGAGGCGCCCCGGGGTGAGCAGGTCGATGGCACCGTACCCGAGGGCGAGGAGCACGAGCCCGAGGGCGCCGTAGGCCAGGCCGGACAGCAGATCGAAGGCCAGGTCATTCAGAAAGTCCACTGTTCCTCCTGCTGCTGCTACTGATGTTCCTGACGGGTGCGGGGGCGAAGGGGTGCTCGCGGAAGAAGATCCACGCCGCCCAGCCGAGCCCTCCGACGAAGATGACGGCGGCGAAGGCAACGGCGGCGCCGTACTTGCGGAGCCAGTCGGAGCCCGGCGTGCCGGTCGCCTTGTCGCCGGCGGGGAGCGCCTGGGTGTTGGCTTCGAGGCTGATCGGTGCGGCCAGGCCCTTCTCGGCCATGAGTGCCGGCAACAACAGTGTGGCGTTGGCCACGGCCTGGTCGTCGTTGTTGCCGAGGAGAGCGCCTTCGGTGATGCCGTAGTCGCGCAGATCGGCGGACGTGGGGGCGCCGACGACGTTCGAGTTGACGGAGAAGGTGGCCGAGTCCTCCGATTCCGAGGAGGCGCTGGTGTAGACGAGCGTCGCCTCGAAGATCACCCACCGGGCGCACTCGGCGGCGTTGTCTACTGCGTCGGCCGTCTTCCCGACGCCGAGCGACGAACCCTGGTCGACTCCGTCGCCGGAGCCGCCGTAGTCGTAGACCGTGACATCCCAGCCGTAGCAGACGTCCTGATCCTCGGTCGCCTCGGCCAAGGACTGGGCCAGTTCGGTGGCGTCGGCCTCTTCGAGGACGGGAAGCGCGCCGGCCGGGAGAGCACCGCCGACGAGGACGGTGACGGCGGCCGCCGCGGCGGCCAGTGCCGCCCACCGGCGCCGACGGACGGTCCGGTCGCTCTTCGCCGGAGCGGTCATTTGCCCGCCGCCGGGCCGCCGCCCCGGAACGTCTCGCCCGGGCCCGAGAACGTCCCCCATCGCCCGCCGATGTAGGGGTACCACCGGTTGTAACCGGAGCCCTGGTCGTCGACGTAGATCCGCGATCCGGACTGGCCGGCCGCCGCCGCTGTGACGGCCACGATGGCGCTGCGGTAGCGCAGGAACGTTCCGCCGGGATCGTTGATGCGCTCGGCCGGCTTCCAGCGGTTCGAGATCGACTTGGCTACCGCCACTGGCGTCTGGGTCGACGTGTACACCGCCGAACGGCCCTTGCTCTCGGCTTCGATGCGCTGGTACTTCCCGGCGATGTAGCTGCGAACGGAGCCCTTCGTGCCGAACAGGACGCCGAAAAGGGCCAGGAGGCCGACGCCGGCGGCGCCGAGCGCGGCGAACAGCTTGACCTTGGGGCTCACCGGTTGACCCTGGATCGGGGCCGCACCGTCGTGGCGGTCGCCACCAGCCGCCCGTCCTGCGGGTAGGCGTGCCACGTCCGCCACCGGACGCCTGTCCCGCCGCGACCGGGGCCGGCCAGCAGGGCCGTGACCGCATGGGGCGAACCGGGGAACCGGCCGACGATGGCGTCGGGGCGGCCGGCCAGCCGCGCGACGAGCCCGTCGACCCGGGGGCCGAAGTGGTCGGCGGCGAGGCGATGCGTCGCGGCCCGGAACTCGTAGGTCCAGCCGTCCACCATCCGTTCGGCGGCCGGCGGGAGGCCCGGAGCCCCTGTCCCGCAGGCCACGACCTCTGACACGACCGCCCTGCCATCCACCGACGGGGGCGCGGTGAAGACGACCTGGTGGGAGCCGCCGAGCAGCCGGAGCTCGAGCCGGCAACCGGCGACTTCGAGTTCCAGGGTGGCCAGCGCTGGCCGGCGTGGCTCACCGAGGCGCCAGACGAGGTCGTGGGCGGCCGTGTCCCGATAAGGCACCTGCAGCTGCGCCTCCACCCCCGTCCCCTAACCCCGCTCGGTTCGCAGCCGGGCGACGAGGCCCTCCTGGGCCCGCAGCTCGGCCCGGGCGGCGTCGACGGCCGCGGCCAGCTCGCCTGCCCGCTGCTCCTCCGACCGGGCGGCCTCGCCGACCCTCGGGTCGGCTCCCTCCAGCCGGGACCGCTGCTCGTAGCGGGCCCGCTCGGCCTGCGCCCGGCGTTGTTCGGTGACCAGGTCGTGCAGGGCGCGCCGGAGCTGCTCCTCGCGCTGCTCCGCCTCCCTCAGCCGGTCGGCCGCCTCGTCAGGCACGGTCAGTCCGACCCGGGATAGATGTCGAGCTCGTACTCGCCGACGGACCGGCCGGTGGCCATCTCCCAGTCGCCGTCGCCGTAGCGCTCGAAGGCCAGCAGGGCATCGCCCGACTCGTAGTCGTAGTACTCGACCCGGCCGTTCGGACCGGTCCCCGTGGTGCCGACGGCGGAGAAGCGGGCCGAACCCTTCTCGTCGAGCTCGTAGGTCCGGCCCTCGTAGTCGAGCGTTTTCGGGCCGGGCTGGAGATCGGCGCCCTTGACCGCCGTCCAGTAGCCGATCTCGAGACCTTCGTCGTCCTCGACCGAGAGCCAGCGCTTCTCCTCGACGTCGTCGAGGAAATGCTCCTGCCACTCGAACCCGTCCTGGTCGAAGCGGATCGATCCCCGAACGATGAAGTCACGTCCATCGAAGCGGATCACGTCCCCCACGGTGATGCGCCGGGGATCGGAGCGCACCGATTCGGTGGCCAGCGGATCCCGGGGCGGCCCGGCGGCCGCCGTCGACCTGCCCTGGGCCGCCTGCGCGGCCTGGTACTTCCGGTAGAAGATGACGGCCACGGCCACGGCGGCCACCAACAGGATGATGACGAGAGCGTCCACGGGCCGACATCCTCCCACGGTGTCGCCCGCCGGATGCCCCGGGGCCGTCGAGCCCCTCCCGGACATGCGATCATCTTTGGCGGGCCGCTAGCTCAATGGCAGAGCGACGGACTTTTAATCCGTTAGGTCCGGGTTCGACCCCCGGGCGGCCTACTGCTCGACTGTCGCGGTCAGCCCAGTCCCTGCCCGCCCAGCGAATCCTCCCAATCAGCGAGCGTGGCGCGAGCCACCACAACCCGCCGCCCCAGCTTGTAGCTCGGGACGGTCCCGTCCCTCACCATCCGCCACGCCTGGCTGCTGGAGACACCGAGAACCTCCGCCACCTCCGCCACGGAGAGGAACGGGGATTCGTGCAGGGTCGGGGCGGCCTCCGGTTGGGGCAACTGGCGCAGCGCATCGAGAGCCTGTCGCACCAGCCGCTCGGCCTGGTTCTGTTGCGCCTGCAGGTCCCGCAGGGCACTGAGGGCAGCCTCCAGGGCCCGACGGGCCGACTCGACGGTGGCGGCCTCATCGATGGATGCCGGCTGGCCGGGAGAGCCGAGGCGGGCCGCGTTCTTTTCCATCAGCACATCCTCGCGCGGCGGCGGGCGACCGCGCAGCGTTGGATAATGACTCCATGCCCAAACGGATCGCCGTCCTCCTCACCCTTCTCGTCGTGGCTCTCGGAGGCGCCTGCGGCGATGACGAGACGCCGCAGGTGTCCGGAAAGCCCGTCCACGATCTGAGCCCGGGGGACTGCTTCGTCGGCAGGCCGTTCCCGCCGAAGGATGCAGCAGGGCAAAAGCGCACGGTGCTCCTCGTGGCTGCCGTCTCCTGCAGCAAAGCGCACGAAAAGGAGGTGTTCGCCGTCTTCGAGCACCCCGCCAAGCCTGGGGGCGCCTTTCCCGGCGAAGACGAGGTGTCAAAGGTGGCCCAGGACGGTTGTGCGGAGCGATTCGAGGGCTACGTGGGCAGCCCCTTCGGTGAGAGTGACCTGCAGGTTGCCGTGATCGCCCCGGGCCCGGTGCCCTGGGACAAGGACAACGACCGCCGGATCGTGTGCACCCTGCAGGGCATCAAGGCCCTCAAGGGCTCCAAGAAGGCCGCCGGCGGCTGAAGATTCAGCGCTAAGTCAGGGCTGCAATCTGCAGAGCGAAATTGGCAGCAGCGAGAGGGCCACGTTCTTACACGGCTTCTCCTCGGCCTGCACAGAGCTCGCTTCCGCCCAGGGCGCTCCTACCCCTGCGACACTCAACGTCATCGGAATCGCCAGTATCGCAAGCCGTGTGGTGAAGCGCCCCCGGAACATTGCTCATCTCCTCCGGTTGTCGGTGTTATCGGGCTCGTACCCGCCCCGACGGAGTAAGGAACACGGTACGTTCTAGCGCACGGCTTGCGAGACCGTCTCGTCCATCTCAGACGTGGCGACCTGGCTTCGGTGCTTCATCCAGAGCACCAGAACGGCCACGACCACCAAGACCTCCAGCGCTGAGGCTGCCGAGTCGAGGAGTCCGAAGGTCTCCTCGTGGGCCATGGCCCCCGTATTGACGCCGGGTTCTGATAGCGCCCTGTTCATGATGGCGTCCATGGACTGCATCGATTCCGGCTGAAAGGGCACACCGGTCGTGCGGGAGAGGACCCACACCACGACCGTCGCCGCATTGACGACGGCTCCTCCGAACAGCATCGACCACGGAACGCTCCGCACCCAGACGACCGCTGCCGCCAGCCAGAGCTGCAGCGTGGCGACCACGGTGAAGAAGATGAGGACCCTGGGGACCGTGGAGTGGGCCCACGCAGCCCAGATGTGAATCGCGCCGGCCCCGAGCGATGCGGCGACGAGAACGCTCTTGAAGAAACCATCCGGGACGGTGGTCTCTTCCGGAGCCTCCTCGATGTCGGCGCCCTCCGGAGCTTCTTCCTCCGGAGCCCCCATCGCGAATCCCTCCCGAGCCTCGATACTGCCCATGCTGCTGTATCCCTTCCCGCTCAACCGGTCCCAATAACAAGGTTGACCCCGCCCGGAGGCGGGGTCAACCCGATGACTGTGAAACTCATACTCTCCTAGGAGAAGTCGCCCTCTCCTTCGGCGAGCGGCTGGATCAGTCGGTCCTCGTCACGGTGCCGTCGGTCATGCAACCGTCGGGCGGAGCCGTGAACTCGACCGGGATCTGCCCCCGGGTCCGCTGCTTCGGAGCCTTGGTGAACATCGTCATGAACTCGGCGTTGTCGTCGTAGTCGATGTTCCGGGCCCGCTCCTGCGGACGGGAGTAGGCACCCGGGCTGTGCAGGTAGTTGACATTCGGCTCCCAGGTGAGAGTGATGTCACAACCGATGTACTCCCGGAAACCCGTGCCGTTCAGGTGCGTGATGAATGTCGGCGGGTGGGTGTGCCAAACGAACTGCCACCGCGGCGCAACGAGCCAGTCCATCGAGATGGTCATGGTGCCGGCTTCGTGGTCCCACGGAATGTCGGTCGCGGCGGGGCCACGGCCGTACTCGTGGTGCTTGAAACCCTCCATGGAAGGCTTCGCGCAGGCAGCCCGAACGTTCTCCTCGCTCCCCCACGGAATGGAGTTGTGAGCGTCGTTGGGGTCGACGTCGATAAAGGTAACGATGACCTGGGTCACCTCACTGGAGGTGTTGGTCACGCGCACCCCTTGAGGGTTCTTCGAGCCCTCAAGCAGGTATGCCTTGCCGGTTTCCCACGGCTTCATGTCCGTGCCGCAGCCCGGGAAGGCCTGCAGGCCGCCACCCTCGACGATCATGATCGACTGAATACCCTGGTGCGTGGGCCACAGACCGTCCCACCCGGGCTTGATGATGTACCGCTGCGTGACGAGGCTCTTGCCCTTGTGGGCCGTCACCGACATGGATTCCGTTGACTCGGCGGCACCCCACTCCGTCCACACGAATCCAAACGCCTCGCCGGGCCCGAAGGCCGCCTTGGCAACACCCACCGAACCCAGGGACGTTGTCATTGCGAGTGCTCCAACCAGCGCTAATTGTTTCCACGGTTTCCGCATGTAGCTCCCCCTGTTCACCCTGAGGTGTAGCTCCCCTGTTGTGTTGAGATCTGCGATTT
>JAICGL010000113.1 GCA_025923175.1 Acidimicrobiia bacterium | reverse complement strand
GGCGCCACGGGTGTCGGCACCGGTCGCGGCACCGGCGCTGCTCAGCCGGCCGTAGACCTCCATCACGCCGTCGTACGGAGCGCCGGCCTCGCCGTCGAACGGGTCCGAGTCGAAGTCGAAGGGCTGGATCAGCACGCCGCTGCACGCGCCGAGGATCTCGGCGGTCCACACCGCCGAACCGATCCGGGTGCCGCCCGGCCGGCGCAGCGAGACCTCCATCGTCGCGTCGAGCGGTGACCCGCAGCCGCCGCCGGCAGCGGAGCGCGCCCACTCCAACCGCAGCACCTGCTGCTGCCCCGGCGGGAAGCGGAAGGCCCGGCGCCGGTCGCCGGTGTCGTCAGAAGAGACGTCCTCCACCGACAGCGAATAGACGGTCTGGGCGCAGCCGGGTTCGCATGTCTCGGTCACGACCCGTGCGAGCCCGAACCACGGCTCGTTCGCCTCCGCCACCGGCGAACCGTCGGGCGGCGCGGTGGTGGTCGTCGTCGAGGACGTGCTCGTGGTCGGCATCGTGGTTGTGGTGGTAGTCGTGCTCGTCGACGTGGTGGTGGTCGTCGTCGTGGTCGTGCTCGTGGTCGTCGGAATCGTGCTCGTCGTGGTGGTCGTCGGCGGCGGCGGATCGGTGACCACGACGAGTTCCGGGCGGTTCTTGCTGCTCTGACGGGACGTGAAGTCGACCCCGTCGCTGGAGTCGGCGCCGAGATGGAAGGAGACCGGGCCCGGCCCTGTCACAGCCGCCGTGACGTCATACGTCGCCCACGTGCCCTGCCGCAGCTTGCCGGCGTCCGCCAGGACCGCGCCCGGCGCCGGCCGGTTGTTCCAGGTGAGGGTGCCCTCCGCCCAATCGTTGGCCGTGGCTCGCACTTTGGGCCCGTTGCCCGTGGAGTTCTCCACCCGCAGGCGCAGCGTCGCCTTGCTGACAACCCCCTCCAGCAACGGGACCGTGAAGCGGAGGTACGCCTCCGTCAAAGGCGCGAGGTCGGCCACCAGCCGCGACGAGGAGCCGTAGTTGGTGTTGGGGTTGGCCAGTGCCACGCGTGCATCTGCGTTGGGGTTCAGGCGCGTCTCGACGGCACCGGCCGGATCGCCGATCACCATCGGTCCGAGGCCCAGCGCAGCGACCACCAGCAGCGCCCCGCAACGGCGCGCAGCCGCGCGAAGGCGCGTTGACCCAAGCAATCCAACCACCCGGATCCTCCCCAGCAGGATCAGCAGCCCTTTGTGCCCTTAGACGGTCAGGTTTGACACGATCCGCGGAGCTTCCTGCCAGATCGGGCGGTCCGCAGGCTCAGTTGATGCTTTCTTGAACTGGCCCTAACGCGGCGATTTGCCGGCGCGCTTCTTGGAGCGAGCCTTCACGAGCACGGCGGGAACAGGCCCCCGCCCGCCGTCGTTCACCAAGTCGATCAGCGCCCGCTGGCGCTTGGACTGGTCGAGACCGCCGAACCACTGCAGGCAACCCTCGACCCGGGTGCCGGCCAGCGGTTGCGTGCAAACGTCCTGGCAGCCGACCAGTTTTACGGTGGCATCCGTCTTCCGTGCGAGGGCACTCTGCAGCTCTTTGGAGTGCTTGCACTTCCGGCAGACATAGATTGTTGCCACCCGTTCACCTCTTGGCCGCTGAGAGCGGGGCTTAGGCTAGCCTAAGAAGTTCTGTCCGGAAAGCTTGATTTGGAAAGAAAGCTGAGAGGGGAGCTACCCGCCCGGTGGACGAATTGATTGATGTACCCCGCACCGTTGCCGTCCTCAACGAGATCCTGAAGGCGGAGCTGTCGGGTGTCGTGCGCTACACGCACTACTCGCTGGTGATCACCGGCCCGAACCGACTGCCGCTCGTGACGTTCATGCAGGCCCAGGCCAGCGAGTCGCTCGTTCACGCCCAGCAGGCAGGCGAGATCCTCACCGGCCTCGGCGGCCATCCCGACCAGGGCATCGCCCCGATCGAGGAGAGCCACGACCACGACATCGACAAGATCTTGCAGGAGTCCATCGCCCACGAGCGGACGGCGCTGAAGCTCTACCGCAAGCTGCTGGAAAGCGTGGCCGACCAATCGGTCTACCTGGAGGAGTATGCCCGCACCCAGATCGGCGCCGAGGAGATGCACCTCCTCGAGATGAACAAGCTCCTCCGCGATTACACGATCGGGAGCACGTCCGCCCGCTGAATTTGTATCGCGCCATACAGTATGGCAGCGTGGCTTCCTGACTCGACCCCAACAAAGGGAGCCGGCGTGCGGGAAGTCGTGATCGTCGAGGCTGTGCGGACGCCGATCGGGCGCCGCAACGGCGGGTTGTCCACGATGCATTCACTCGACCTGCTGGGTGCCGTCCAGCGGGATCTGTTCATTCGGACGGGCGTCGACCCCCTCGAGGTCGGCCAGGTCGTCGGCGGCTGTGTCGGCCAGACCGGGATGCAGGCCATGAACGTCACCCGGAACGCCTGGCTTGCAGCAGGGCTACCGATCGAGGTGGCGGCCACGACGGTTGACTCGCAGTGCGGGTCGTCGCAGCAGGCGACCAACCTCGCCTATTCGCTGATCGCCTCCGGTGTCGTCGACGCCGCCGTCGCCTGCGGTGTGGAGATCATGAGCCGGGTGCCGATGGGCGCAACCACCAAGGACCAGGCGTTCGGCAAGCCCATCAACAAGCGGTACTGGCAGCACCACGAGTTCACGTCCCAGTTCGAGGGCTCCGAGCGCATCGCCGAGCAGTGGGGCATCACCCGGGCCGACTGCGACGAGTTCGGGAAGCTGTCGCAGGACCGGGCCGCCCAGGCGTGGGCCGAGGACCGCTACGCCACCCAGATCCTTCCTCTCGACGCCCCCGACGTCGACGAGGAGGGCAAGCCGACCGGCACCACGCACCGGGTCGAACGCGACGAGGGCATCCGGGAGACGACCCTCGAAGGCCTGGCCTCCCTCAAGCCCACCGGGCGCCCCGACGGGGTCCACACCGCCGGCACGTCGTCGCAGATCGCCGATGGCGCCGGCGCCCTCCTGCTCATGACCCGCGACAAGGCCGAAGCCCTCGGGGTCACACCGAAGGCCACCATCGTCGACGTCTGCCTGGTGGGTTCCGACCCGGTGCTCATGCTCACCGGCCCGATCGGAGCCACCCAGAAGCTGCTGGCCGACAACAAGCTCGACATCGCCGACATCGAC
Source organism: Acidimicrobiia bacterium (assembly GCA_025923175.1). Lineage (GTDB taxonomy): Bacteria > Actinomycetota > Acidimicrobiia > IMCC26256 > BP-133 > BP-133. The sequence continues at coordinate 6,405 of JAICGL010000113.1, read as the reverse complement.
GTCTTCGAGATCAACGAGGCGTTCGCTTCGGTGGTCCTGGCCTGGGAGCGCGACCTGAAGTCCGACCGGGCCCGGGTCAACCCCAATGGCGGGGCGATCGCCATCGGCCACCCGCTGGGGGGGACGGGTTCCGTCCTCGTTACGAAGGCCGTCCACGAGCTCGAGCGGAGCGACGGCGAGCACGCCCTCATCACGATGTGCTGCGGCGGCGGGCTCGGCACCGGCACGCTCCTCCGGCGCGGCTGAGCGGCCGGGCGAATATGGCCTCGGCCGAACCGGATATCGGCGCGCCTCCGCGTCAGACGATGGAGTCGCTTCTCATGGCCACGTCGCGGGCGATGCGGCGCGCCTACGACAATCATCTGGCCGGGGTCGGGCTCAAGCTCTCCGAGGCCTATCTGCTCGGCCACGTCCACACCCACGGACCGATGACCCAGACGCAGCTCGCCGAATGGCTCGGCATCGGCCGGGCGGCCACCGGCGCCATCATCGACGCCCTCGAAGGCAAAGGCCTGGTGGAGCGCAGTGCCTCTGCCGCCGACCGGCGGGTGTGGCTCGTAGCCAGCACGGAGCGTGCCGCCCCGCTGGTGGAAGAGATCATCGCCGTCGACACCGCTCTCCGGCAGCGGCTGTGGACCGGTGTCACCCAGGCCGAACGGCGCCAACTGTCGGAGACCCTCCTGCGGCTCCAGGGCAACCTGGCCGCCGTCGACGAACAGAACTGAAAGGCTGAACGGACCCCTCATGGAGCTTGCCGGCACTTCCGCCATCGTCACCGGGGGCGCCTCCGGAATCGGAGCCGCCTCAGCCCGCGCTCTCACCAAGCGCGGCGCCCGTTGTGTGCTCATCGATCTCAACGACGAACTCGGCGAAGCCCTGGCTTCGGAGTTGGGCGGGCTCTACGTGCGAGCCGATGTCGCCGATCCTGAGCAGGTGCAGGTGGCTGTCGACGCCGCTGCCGAGATTGCGCCGCTGCGGGCGCTGGTCAACTCCGCCGGCATCGGCGCAGCGAGCCGCACCGTCGACCGGGAGGGGAACCCGCATCCGCTCGAGCTGTTCGAAAAGGTGATCCGCGTCAACCTGATCGGTACCTTCAACTGCCTCCGCCTCGCCGCGGCGGCCATCGCAAGGAATGAGCCCGTCGACGCCGACGGAACCCGGGGCGCCATCGTCAACATCTCCTCGGCGGCCGCGTTCGACGGCCAGATCGGCCAGGCGGCGTACTCCGCCTCCAAGGGCGGGATCGTCTCCCTGACGCTCACGACCGCCCGCGATCTGTCGGCACAGGGCATCCGCGTCAACACGATCGCCCCCGGCCTCATCGACACGCCCATCTACGGTACGGGCGAGAAGTCCGACGCCTTCAAGGCGAAGCTCGGCGAGAGCGTCCTGTTCCCCCACCGGCTCGGCACCGCCGACGAGCTGGCCTCGATGGTCGTGGAGTGCCTCACCAACGACTACATGAACGGCGAGACGCTCCGGGTCGACGGCGGCATCCGGATGCCCCCTCGATAGGAGAAGACGCCATGCAACGAGACCTCTTCGAACCCGAGCACGACATGTTCCGGGAGAGCTTCCGGCGGTTCCTGGACAAGGAGGTCGTGCCCCGGGCGGAGGAGTTCGAGCGCGACGGCATCATGGACCGGGCCATCTTCGCCAAGGCCGGTGCGGCCGGGTTCCTGGCCATGGAAGCCCCCGAGGAGTACGGCGGCGGTGGCGTGAAGGACTTCCGCTACAACACCGTCATCATCGACGAGGTCGCCGAGACCGCCATCGGCGGCAGCGGCCTGGGGCTCACGCTGCACAACGACATCTGCCTGCCGTACTTCCTCAGCCTGTGCAACGACGAGCAGAAGCAGCGGTGGCTGCCCGGCATCTGCTCCGGTGAGCTCATCACGGCCGTTGCCATGACCGAGCCGGGTATCGGCTCCGACCTCGCCTCGATGACCACCACCGCGATCCGCGACGGCGACGTCTACGTCGTCAACGGCTCCAAGACGTTCATCACCAACGGGATCAACGCCGATCTCGTCATCACGGCGGTGAAGACCGATCCCACACAGAAGCACAAGGGCATGTCGCTGCTGATCATCGAGCGGGACACGGAGGGCTTCGAGCGCGGCCGCAACCTCGACAAGATCGGCCTCCACTCCCAGGACACCGCCGAGCTGTTCTTCACCGACGCGCGGGTGCCGGTCGCGAACCTCCTCGGCGCCGAGGGGGAGGGGTTCCGCTACCTCGTCACCAACCTGCCGCAGGAACGGCTCTCGATCGCGGCGGCCGGCCTGGCCAACGCCCGGGCCGCCTACCGGTGGACCCTCGAGTACGTGAAGGAGCGCCAGGCCTTCGGGCAGCCGATCGCCGGTTTCCAGAACACCCGCTTCAAGCTGGCCGAGATGGCCACGGAGATCGCTGTCGCCGAGGCTTTCATCGACAAGGCGATCCTGGCCCACAACCAGGGGCAGCTCACCGCCGAGGAGGCGGCCATGGCCAAGTGGTGGTGCACCGAACTGCAGGGCCGGGCCACCGACATCGGCGTGCAGCTCCACGGTGGCTACGGCTTCATGACCGAGTACCCGATCGCCCGGGCCTACGCCGACGCCCGCGTTACCCGCATCTACGGCGGCACGACCGAGATCATGAAGGAGATCATCGGCCGCTCCATTCTCACCTGACCGGCGGAATCCCAGGTTTTGCCGGGCGCGCGGGGGGTAGGCAACCCCGCGGGTCAAACGTCTGCGCTCAGCGGCGGTGAAGGGAGAATCCATGGCATCGACAGGCACGGCGGCGGCCACCAAGGAACGTGGCAGTAGCACTGGAAAGGCGGAGTTGCAGACCGATCAAGGCAACACGACCGTGGCCGACTCCGTCGTGGCCAAGATCGCTGGAATCGCCGCCCGGGAGGTGTCGGGTGTGCATCAGATGGGCACCGGCGCTGCCCGTGCCCTGGGGGCGATCAAGGAGATGCTTCCGGTGGGCGGCAACGCGCCGGCCCCGACGCAGGGCGTCACCGTCGAGGTCGGCGAGACGGACGCGACCATCGACCTGGACCTCGTCGTGGAGTACGGCGTTTCCATCCCCGACCTGTCCCGGTCGGTCCGCACCAACGTCATCCAGCGCGTGGAGAAGATGACGGGCCTGTCCGTCAACGAGGTGAACATCTCCGTTGATGACATCTGGCTCGACGACGGCGACGACCAGGACGACGAGAAGAAGTAGCGGGTCCGGTATGGACCGCGCCTCGGGTCTTGCCGAAGCCATCGACGTCGACGCCGTGGCCGAGCGAGCGGGCAAGTGCCGCTCCGTCGCCCGACTCTCTGGCGGTCAGTTCGGAGAGGTGGCGACCTATCTGCCCGGCCGGCGGGTTCGTGGTGTTCGGTTGGCCGATTCATACGTCGAGGTCCATGTGGTGGCGTGCTGGGGTGCCAGCGTGCCGGATGTGGCTGCCGATGTGCGCGCCGCGTTGGGTCCGATTACCGCCGGCCTACCGATCGATGTGCATGTGGACGACGTGGATCTTCCCGACGGCGGCGAGGGAGCAGAAATCTTCCTGCCGGACGACGGCTGATTGCGGGGAGGAAATGATGCAGACCACGACCGTGGGTCTCTTCGTCGGGCTGATCCTCGGCTTGGCCCTGGTCCTCGAGGGCTTCGGGGCGATGCTGGTGGTCGGCTTCCTCGGAGCTCTCGGCTACCTGGCCGGCAAGGTGATTGACGGTGACCTCGACCTGTCCGAGTACCTCGCCGGGCCGGGGAGCCGGTCCACGTCCCGCCGGTGACGATGCTCGAGGCACCCGACACCGAGCGGGGGACGACCACGATCGCACCGGCCGTCTTCGAGCGATTGGCCGCCCGGGCAGCAGCCGAGGTCGCCGGCGTAGAGGGCGAGGTGCAGACCGGGCTCGGCCGCTTCCTGCCCTGGACCACCGGTTCGCCGGCCGAAGCCATGGCGGAGGTCGACGACGAGAGCGTCGTCCTCGATCTCACCTTCAATGTCGTCTATCCGGAGCCCGTCCGCCAGGTCGCAGAGCGGGTGCGTGAGCACGTCGCCGAACGCGTGGAGTCTCTGACCGGCCGGACCGTTCTGCAGGTCAACATCACCGTGCCCGAACTCATCAGTCGCAACCCGCGCCGGGACCGGGAGAAGACCCTGCCGTGAAGATCGCCAACCGTGTACTTGCCGTGGCCGCCGCGCTGGGTCTGTTGGCCGGCGGGGTGCTGGTCGCCGCCGAGATCGCCCTGGCCGGCCTCGGCCGCGAGCCGTGGATCATCCCCTACGACGACTGGTATTCGAGTGCCCGAGCCGAGCAGTGGGACTCCCCGGGGGCGCGCTCGCTGTTCCTGGCCGTCGGCGTGGCCGGAATGGTGCTCGTCGCCTTGCAGCTGATGCGGGCCCGGCCTCGCAGCATTCCGCTGGAGAGCGGGATCGCCCAAGCCGGGCTCGCCCGGCGGAGTCTGGAACAGACCCTGGTCCGAACCGCCGAGAGCCAGCCCGGGGTGGCGACGGCCACGGCCAGGGTCCGCCGCCACCGAGCCCGGATCGTGGCCGGTACCCGTGGCCCCGAAGACGAAGTGCGATCCCGATTGGAGGACGTCGCCCGCGCCCGTCTGCGCGATCTCGGCATTGACGGTCGCCTCGACGTCGCCATACGCGTCCACCGGGACAAGAAGTGACGCCAGGGAGGAGCGCGTGAATCGCCAAGCCGTCACCGGAACGTCTACCGGCGCTGACCGTCGTAACCGTGCCGGTCTGTTGCTCGTCGGCCTGCTTCTCCTCGGGGTGGGCGCCTATGGGCTCGCCCGGGGATGGGGCGCGTTCGGTGACCGGGCCGCGGCCGAGCCACTGTTGGTCGACGATTGGCGCCGCTTCGTTGGCCGTAACCGCGCCTGGTTCTGGCCCGCCGCCGCCGTGGCGTCGCTCCTTGCGGCGCTCCTCGGCTTGCGGTGGCTACGAGCCCAGCTGGCCGCAGGCACACCCCGGCGGGTGGACCTCACCCACCGGGGCGACGGTGGGACGACGGTGGTACGACCGGCGGGAGCGGCCCGCGCACTGGCCGATGACATCGAGACCTACCGCGGGGTGACCGAGGTGTCGGCCAGGGTGACCGGGGAACCCGAGGCACCCGAGATCGACCTCCGGGTGGAGGTCGTCGACAGCTGTCACATCCCGTCACTGCGAAGCCGCATCGAGCAAGAGGCGCTGGCGCGGTTCCAGCAGGCGCTGGAACTGGAAGCCGTCGAGTCGAACCTGGAGTTTCGCCTCAGCGCGCGACGTTGAGGACGAGGAAGGCGAAGAAGGAACCGCCGGATGAAGGAGACCATCGGCCGCTCGATCCTGTCCTGAAAGGGGTCTTAGGCTCGGCCGCATGCCGATCCCCTCGTTCACCACGCCGCCCGGCGGAAGCACCGCTCCGCCCTTGGAGCTGCTCGATCTCGCCGCCCAGTACGTCGTCGCCCGCTCGGTAGCGGTCGCGGCCAAGCTCCGCGTCGCCGACCACCTCGCTGACGGCCCCCGTTCGGCCGAGGAACTGGCCGGCCTCTGCGGAGCACACCCCCGATCGCTGTACCGGATGCTGCGCCTCCTGGCCGCCGCCGGGATTTTCGCCAAGACCGGCGATGACCGCTTTTCCCTCACACCGCTCGGCGACTGCCTCCGGGCCGACCACCCGGTGTCGATGGGCTCGTTCTTCCGCATGCTCGACGGGCCGGCCGGCCGGATCGCCTTCGAGATCGGCCACACGGTGCGGACGGGCGAACCGGCCGACCAGCTGGTCCTCGGGGCCGAGCTGTTCGAGTACCTGGCGAAGCACCCGGAGGACAGCGCCGACTTCGACGAGGCCATGACCGACCTGCGCAAGCAGTTCACCGGCCCGATCCTCATGGCCTACGACTTCTCGCAGTTCACCACGATCGTCGACATTGCCGGCGGGCAGGGCTTCTTCCTTCAGTGCCTGCTGGCCGGGAACCCGACCGTGAAGGGGGTGCTGTTCGACCAGCCCCATGTCGTCGAGGCCGGTCGGGCGGCGATGGCCGAGGCCGGGCTGGCCGAGCGCTGCGAGGTCGTGAGCGGCGACTTCTTCGAATCCGTGCCGGCCGGCGCCGACGGCTACTGCCTGTCGTGGATCATCCACGACTGGAACGACGAGCGGGCGATCGCCATCCTGCGCAGCGTGCGCCGAGCGATCGCCCCGAACGGCCGCCTGCTGCTGATCGAGTCGGTGATCCCCGACGACAACCAGCCCGACTTCTCCATCATCCAGGAGGGGTTCCTGATGCCCATCGGCGGGGTGGAGCGAACCGGCGCCGAGTACTCGGCCCTCTTGGACGCAGCGGGCTTCCGGCTCGAGCAGATCGTCCCGACCCTGTGCCCGCAGTCGATCGTGGAAGCCGTGCCGGTCTAGACGC
>JAICGL010000112.1 GCA_025923175.1 Acidimicrobiia bacterium | reverse complement strand
GGGGGTTCGGGGGTGTCCCCCGAAATGACAGTGAGGCAAACAAAAAACCCCCTGTCCGGTAGGACAGGAGGCTACAGGCGAGCGCCGATATCGGGGCGCCCGCCCTACATAAGGAGGAGTCCGGAGGTCGCGAGACGAGAAGTCATCCCGTTGATCGTGAGGCACGGACGCCGTTTCGTCAAGGCAGGACGTTTAGTGCTGGGGCGGGCGGAGCCCGTCGGCCTGGGCCGATGACTCGTCGGGATAGCAGCGATCGGCCTTCGTCCGGCCGTAGTTGCGGGACGAAGGCGTGTGGAAGATCTTGCTCGAGAGCTTGGCTTTCACCGGGTGCGACTGGGGGCAGACGCCGTCGTTGGCCGGGACCCATAGCCGCTCCCCGGGGGGATCCTCGGCCTTGCCGGTGGGTGACTTCCGGGCCGGTCCCGTGCGGGTCGGCTTGGCCGCCCGACTCGGGGCGGCCTTGCCGGACTCGGCATTTGCAGCGCTGGACTTCCCGGCATCGGCCTTTGCGGCCTGGGCGGGCTTCGGCTCGGCGGCCACCGGTGCGGGCGACGGGCGGGTGCCACCGGGCGGACCGGTCGACACCCAGGAGTCAGCCCAGGGATCAGGACCCTTGCGGCCCCGCACCACCTTCAGCACTCCAACGCCGACACCGGCCAGAAGCCCGAGGCGGAGAACCCTGCGCAGCAATCGAACCATGGTCGAGGAGTCTAGGCGGCACCCCTCGCAATTCATTGCCGCAGCGCGGACGCGCCGAGGCGGGCCGGCACCGTGTCGCGCCGGCCCGCCTCGGCCAGAGAAAGCGGTTAGAGGGAGCCGAGCAGGCCGGAAATGGTGACGACGTCGAGCATTTCGCCGCCGAGCAACTCGCCGACCAGGGGCAGGCCGCCCTCGCCGCCGAGCACATCGCCGACGAGGGGCAGGCCGCCTTCGCCGCCGAGCACATCGCCGACGAGGGGCAGGCCGCCGCCGCCGAGGATGCCGCCGAGAAGACCTGACTCGCCGCCGAGGATGCCGAGCAGGCCGCCGCCGAGTAGGTCGCCGGCAACCGGCAGACCGACGCCCTCGACAGCGGCGGAGTCGTCACCGCCGAGGAGGCCGGCTTGGGCGGTAGGTCCGACTGCGGAAAGACCGAGGGCAAAGGAAGCCGCGATGACCAGCGCGCGGCGAGAAGGTTTGAGCAAGTTGAACTCCTTCGGGGGGGCTGCGCTCGCGGGCGCGCAGCAGATTTGACCCAGCAACAACCCGTTCCACTCCGGAGGCGTGGTTCCTGCCTGCGACCCTTCCGCGCAACAGCTATGCCAGGAATGTGTTCTTGCTTCCGCTTGCCGCAATCGTCCGTTGCGTCCGGACGCGGCTGCGGGCCGGAACAAGACCGGCCCGCAGTGGAAGGAAGGGAGTGGCGGATCGAGCTAAGAGGAGTAGGGGGCCAAAGCGGAGGTCAATAAGCGACGGGCGCGATAGCGGCGGACCCACCGAATCATGAGAATCACTCTTTCTCAGGCAGGACAAACATGTCTGCGCCAATCGATGCGGCGACAGATTTGACCCAGCGCAAACCGATTCCATCGGCGGAGCCGAGTTCCTGCCTGAGTTCGGTTTCGGCCAACAGCATTGCCAGGAACGCGTCGTTGGCGTTCCCCGTCCGGATTACCGGCGTTTTGGACTGATGGGCGCGACTAGCGCTCGGTGGCGGTTAGACCGGCCGGCGCCGATCCGACCGACGGCAGATAGCCCGGCCGGCCGGCCTCGAACGCTGAGATGGCTTCGCCGTGCTGGAGCGTGAGGCCGATGTCGTCGAGACCGTTCATCAACCGGTAGCGGGTGAAGTCGTCGATCTCGAAGCCCGCCTCCACACCGGCTGCCGGGGCTGAGACCGTCCGGCTCTCGATGTCGACCGTCACTTCGATGGTCGGATCGGCGGCCACGGCGGCCATCAGTTTGTCCACAGTCTCGGCTGGCAGCTCCACCGGCAGGAGACCGATCTTGAGGGAGTTGCCGCGGAAGATGTCGGCGAACCGGGAAGAGATGACGGCGGCGAACCCGTAGTCCTGCAGGGCCCACGCCGCGTGTTCCCGCGACGAGCCGGAACCGAAGTTCGGTCCGGCCACCAGCACTCGTGCGCCTTCGTACTCGGTCCGGTTGAGGACGAAGCCCGGATCGGCCCGCCAGGCGGAGAAGAGCCCTTCGCCGAAGCCCGTACGCTCGATGCGCTTGAGCCACGAAGCGGGGATGATCTGGTCGGTGTCGACGTCGGCCCGATCGAGGGGGACGGCCCGACCGGTGATCTTGCGTACGGGTTCCATGAACGCGCTTCCCTTTCCCGGTCGAAGATCTAGAGGTCGGCCGGCGACGTGAACCGGCCGGCGACGGCGGTGGCGGCGGCGATGCCCGGTGAGACGAGATGGGTTCGCCCGCCCGGCCCCTGCCGGCCCTCGAAGTTGCGGTTGGACGTGGAGGCGCAGCGCTCGCCGGGGGAGAGAGTGTCGGGGTTCATGCCGAGGCACATCGAACACCCCGCCTCACGCCACTCGAACCCGGCCTCCTTGAAGATTGCGTCGAGGCCCTCGGATTCGGCGGCCGCCTTCACCTGCATCGAGCCGGGGACGACGAGGGCCCTCACGCCGGGGGCGACGTGGCGACCACGCAGCACGTCCGCCGCAGCGCGGAGATCTTCGATGCGGCCATTGGTGCACGAGCCGAGGAAGACGGCGTCGACGACGATGTCGCGGATGGCGGTGCCGGCCGTGAGCCCCATGTACTGCAGCGCCCGGCTGGCGGCGTCGCGTGCGCTCGGCTCGGCGAAGGAGTCGGGGTCGGGGACCGCCTCGTCGAGGCCGACGACCTGGCCGGGGTTGGTGCCCCAGCTGACGTAGGGCGCCAGCTCGGCGGCGTCGATGACGATCTCCTTGTCGAAGGCGGCGCCGTCGTCGGTGGTGAGCGCCCGCCAGGCGTCGAGTGCCGCTTCCCACGACTTGCCCTTCGGGGCGTGGGGCCGGCCTTCGAGGTAGGCGAACGTCGTGTCGTCGGGGGCGATCATGCCCGCCCGGGCGCCGGCCTCGATCGACATGTTGCACACGGTCATGCGGCCTTCCATCGACAGGCCGCGGATGGCGGAGCCCCGGTACTCGATGACCGAGCCGACCCCGCCGCTGGTGCCGATCCGGCCGATGATGCCGAGGATGATGTCCTTGGCGGTGACACCGGGAGGGAGGTCGCCGTCGACGGTGATGGCCATGGTGCCCGGGCGGCGCTGGATGAGCGTCTGGGTGGCCAGGACGTGCTCCACCTCACTGGTGCCGATCCCGAAGGCGAGCGCCCCGAAGGCGCCGTGCGTCGATGTGTGGCTGTCGCCGCAGACGATGGTCAGGCCCGGCTGGGTGAGGCCGAGTTGGGGGCCGATCACGTGGACGATGCCCTGGCCTGGGTCGCCCATCGGGTAGAGGCGGACGCCGAACTCGGCGCAGTTGCGGGCCAGGGCTTCCATCTGAGGGGCCGAGACCTGGTCGGCCACCGGCTGGTCGATGTTCTGCGTCGGCACGTTGTGGTCCATCGTGGCGAGCGTGAGGTCGGGGCGGCGAACGGGGCGGCCGGCCATGCGCAGCCCGTCGAACGCCTGGGGCGACGTGACCTCGTGGACCAGGTGGAGATCGATGTAGAGGAGATCAGGCTCGCCTTCTTCATGGCGGACGACGTGGGCGTCCCACACCTTCTCCGACAGGGTCTTCGGCATGGCTGCGGCTCCCGCTCCTGAACCTGGCGTCTCACATACTGAGACAGTAATATTGCTATGTGGACAGTATAGCGACCAACGTCGGGGTCCTCGACAAATCGGTGACCATCTTGGCCGCTTTGGCCGAGCGAGGCCCCATGTCCCTGGCCGGGCTGGTCGACGCCACCGGCCTCGCGCGCCCGACGGCCCACCGGTTGGCGGCGGCGCTGGAGGCGCACCGGCTGGTGGGACGCGACGGCGCCGGGCGCTACCGGCTGGGGCTTCGGGTGCTGGCCTGGGCCGGTGCCGTGAGCGCCGAGTTCGGTCTGGCCGAAGCGGCCCGCCCGGTGCTCGAAGCACTGCGGGACGAGACGGGGGAGTCGGCCCAACTGTTCGTGCGCGACGGCGACAGTCGCCTCTGCGTCGCTGCCTCCGAGCGCCCGTCAGGTCTGCGTGACACGGTGCCGGTCGGAGCTGTTCTGCCTATCGACAGGGGTTCGGGCGGAAAAGTGCTCCTGGCCTACGCCGGCGGCGCCGAGGGCGGTGCCAATGGATCTCCCGTCCCCGGTGTCGACCTGGCGGAATTGGACACGATCCGCCGCCGGGGCTGGGCGGCCAGCGTGGCCGAACGGGAGGAAGGCGTGTGCAGCGTCAGCGCTCCCGTCCTCGACTCGGCCGGCCGCATCCACGCCGCCCTCGGCATCAGCGGCCCGATCAACCGCCTCGGCCGCCAACCGGGCCGGCACCTGTCGGCCCCGGTCGTCGCCGCAGCCCGAGAGCTCGAGCGCCGTGCAGGCCTAGTAGCAGCCGGATGAGAAACTGCCGGCATGCACGTGATGACCGAAGAGGTGTGGAAGGCCTTCCTTACCGCTGAGCCGCCCCACACCGGGAAGCTGGCCACGGTCCGGAAGGACGGGCGCCCCCACGTCGCCCCGATCTGGTTCGACCTCGACGACGACGGATCGTTCGTGTTCACCACCGGCGCCGAATCGCTGAAAGGCCGCTCAATCCGCCGCGACCCGCGGGTCTGCCTCTGCATCGACGACGAACGCCCCCCGTTCTCGTTCGTGGTCGTCGAAGGCAAAGTCGAACTCAGCGAAGACCCCGACGAACTGCTGCTCTGGGCCACCCGAATCGGCGGCCGCTACATGGGCCAAGAGAAGGCCCAAGCCTACGGCCGCCGCAACGCCGTACCCGGTGAACTCCTAGTCCGCCTCCGCCCCACCCACGTCGTCGCCCGCGCCGCCATCGCCGACTAACGGCGAACGCACTGGGGCGGGCCGGTTAGACCCGGCCCGCCCCAAGTTCTGTTCTCAGTCGATCAGTTACTCAGCGATGGTCACGTGAAAGGTTTCGGCGCCGCAAGCGGTCGATGATTTTTCGTAGTTGCCATCCCCGCCGTACTCCACAATCCACTTATAGGTGATTTCGTCATTGTCCTTGGTTACTGCGAAACCGCCTTGCGCAGGGTCGTTGTTGGTGCTGGCCTGACCGTCAGCGTCGAGCGTGACCGTTTCGGTGTACACCCGGCCGCCGGGGAGGCAGTCGGTGTCCTCGTAGAGGCTGAACGTCACCTGCCCGGTGGCGGGCAAATCGGGTTCGCCGACGGTCGCTGTGTCCTGCGGGACGACGAACTGCGCCGTCCTGATCGGTGCCGGGCAGTTGTTGATGTTTACCTGCTTCGGAGCGATGAAATCCTTCAGCGCTGCAGTGAAGGAGTCGGACGAGCGGCTCTTCAGGTAGGCGGAGCCAAAGCCGCCGCAGGTGCCCTCCGGGAACAGGGCGGCGAAGGAGATGGACGCTTCACCAAAGGTGAACGGGTCGAGTCCGTTGGGACCGATGCCGTTCGCCTTGTTTGCGGGGATCGTCGTCCGGTTGACCGAGCCCACGGCGCAATCCGTAAGAACTCCGTCGGCACAGTTCGGTCCGGGTGCCTGACCGTCGTTGTCGCTGAGCACGGTTCGGTCGGTCCAGTTCTTCGTAGTGTCGTCCCAGTCCAAGATCGAGATGACGGGAACCGTGCCGCCCTTGGAGAGTTCGTAGGTGATCAGCTTGTCGCCGTCTGTCCGCTCCGGCGTCAAACCGTTGGCGGAGCACCCGTCCGTCTCCCCCGGTGGGACGCAGCCGTTCTTGTTGAGTTCGAAGTCCATGTTGGTGGTGCCCTTGGGGTTCTGGACCCGGGACCAGAACAATTGGAGGAACTGTTGCCCGCCGGCGCCCGTCTCGGTGTTCACACCGAACCAACTGAGGTCGCTCTTGTTCGGTGGAATCGACCCGGACCCCGCGGTTGGAACGGGGTCATCCTCCGACGTGCCCTCGCCGAAGGAATCGTCGGCGCCGCCGCTCGGCGCGTCTTCTTGCTTTACTCCGCGGACGTCCGATCCGACCAGCCAGTCGATGCAGTTCACAGCGTCATCGGCCTCGAGGTCCGCGCCGTCGCTGTCGCGATCGATTTCAAAGGTACTGCCGACGAGATGGTCCAGCGGCTCGCAAACGTCCGCCGCGGCGTTCGGTGCGGTCAGGTAGATGCTGGACGTGGCAGTTAACACCGCGAGCAGTAGGGCGAAATGTGCTTTCCGCGTCTTGAACATGGCTGCAGCTCCTCAAACGATGGTCTTCAAACCGGGGACCCTTTTGAGACGCGTCAGTTTGAAGGCCGCGCCGCCACAGCGAGGCTCTCCGCACTCCCCCATCCCCCCAAAGGCACCGCCCAGCACAGATGCCGGTTGGGCCCCAGATACGGCAAGAGAAGGTCAAGCGCCTGCTAAGCCGGACATAATTCTTGGTATCGCTTTCAGCCGGTAAACAGACCGGTTGCACGCTACGGTCGGAGTGTGCACGTTGGTGCTGATACCGGGGGGACTTTCACGGATGTCGTGACCGATGATGGTCGCGTCGTGAAGGTGCTCTCGACGCCCGACGACCCGGGGCGGGCCCTGGCTGAAGGGCTGAGGGAGATCAGGAATGGGAGCCGGCCGGCGTTACTGGCGCACGGGACGACGGTGGCGACGAATGCTCTGCTCGAACGGCGGGGAGCCCGGGTGGCGCTGGTGACCACCGAAGGTTTCGCCGATGTAATCGAGATCGGGCGGCAGGATCGACCGTCGCTGTATGACATCTGGGCGGACCGGCCGGTGCCGTTGGTGCCGCGGGAGCTCCGGCTCGAGGTTGGCGGACGGCTCGACGCACAGGGGAACGAGCTGGAGCCGGTCTCACTGTCGCGCTCAGCCGCGCATCGTGCGGTCGAGCGCGGCAGTGAACTCGGCGGTGGGTTGCCGGAGATCCCGGAAGGGGTGGCGGCGGTGGCGGTGTGCCTGCTCCACGCCGACCTGAATCAGGCGCATGAGCGGGCGGTGGCGGCGGCGCTCGGGGAGCGGGGGATCGACGTGTCGTGTTCGTCGGACGTCTCGCCCGAGTTCCGGGAGTACGAGCGGACGGTCACCACCGTGGTGAACGCCTATCTACGGCCGGTTTGCCGCCCGTACCTCGGCGGGCTGGAGGAACTGGCCGAAGAGGCGCTCGTGATGACGTCGGCCGGGGGGTTGGTGGGCGGCGATGAGGCGGCGCGGTTGCCGGCTGCGCTGTTGCTGTCGGGGCCGGCCGGTGGTGTCCGGGCGGGGGCGGCGGTTGCGGCGGCGTGCGGTTATCCCGATGCGGTGACGTTCGACATGGGTGGGACCAGCACCGACGTGTGTCTGGTGCGGGGCGGCGCGCCGGTGCCGGCGCCGGGCCGCGAGGTGGCGGGGTTCCCGGTGCGCTTACCGGCGCTCGACATCCATACGATCGGCGCCGGCGGCGGCTCGGTCGCCCGGCTCGACTCCGGTGGCGCGCTGGTGGTCGGCCCCGAGAGCGCCGGCGCCGATCCGGGCCCGGCCTGTTATGGCCGGGGCGGGACGGCGCCCACGGTGACCGATGCCGATCTGGTGCTGGGCCGGATTCCGGCCGATGCGGCCTTCCCAGGGTTGGGCAAACTGGATTCGGAGGCGGCACAGCAGGCGTTGCACGACGCACTGGGTTCGGGTCGTGTGGCCTCTGCCGAGGACCTGGCCTCCGGTGTGGTCGCTGTCGTCGACGCCGCCATGGAACAGGCGGTGCGGGCCGTCACCGTGGAACGGGGTGTCGACCCTGCCGGGTTGGCGCTGGTCGCGTTCGGCGGGGCGGGACCGTTGCATGCCTGCGCCCTGGCCGACGCGCTGGGCATGGCGGCCGTGATCGTGCCGCCGCGGGCCGGAGTGTTGTCGGCCGTGGGCCTGCTGTGCTCGCCCCGGCAACGGGAGTTGGTGCGGTCGTGGCCGGAGCCCTCGGAGCGGGAAGGGCTGGAGGACGCGCTCGCCGAGCTCGGTGACGAAGCTCGGGCCAACGTGGCGGGCATCGGCGGCGGCTCCACAGAGTCCGAGGTCGAGGTCGAGTACGTGCTCGATTGCCGGTACCTGGGGCAGAGCCACGAGCTGGCCGTTTCCTCGATCGAGGAGTTCCACGCCGAGCACGAGCGACGCAACGGTTACTCCCGTCGGGACGCACCGGTGGAGGTGGTGGCCCTGCGGGCCCGGGCCCGGCGTCCCGCGCCGCTCGAACCGGACGCGCTCCCTCTCGTGGAACGGAAACGCCGCGAGGGCCCGACGGTGGCGATCGAGCCCGACTGCACCGTGTGGATCCCGGAGGGTTGGGTTGCCGACCCCGGCGCCCTCGGTGCCTGGGTCCTCACGCGTACCAGCCGCGCTGCAACTGCTGCGTCGCAAACTGCCGAAGTCGAAAACGGCGCAGCGCCGCTCGACCCGGCGGCGCTGCGAATTCTCATCGGGCGGCTCACCGGCGTGGCCGACGAGATGGGCGCTGTGCTGCGGCGAGCCGCCTTCTCGCCCAACATCAAGGAACGGGCCGACTGCTCGGCCGCTCTGTTCACCCCGGCCGGCGAACTCCTCGCCCAGGCCGAGCACATTCCCGTCCACCTGGGATCGATGCCGGCATCGGTGCAGGCGGCGCTCGACGCGTTCGGGGACATCGTCCGTCCCGGCGACCAGATCATCCTCAACGACCCCTTCGCCGGTGGCACCCATCTCAACGACATCACGGTCGTCGCGCCGTGCTTCACCGAAGACGGGCGGCTGGTGGGATGGGCCGCCAACCGCGCCCACCACGCCGACGTGGGCGGGATGGCGCCGGGATCGATCCCTCCGGAAGCCGTCGAGATCTACCAGGAAGGACTGCGGATCCCGCCCGTACTCCTGACCCCCGAGATCGAAGCGGTGCTGTTCGCCAACTCCCGCACCGGGGTCGAGCGGCGCGGCGACCTCGATGCGCAGCGCGGCGCCAACCAGGTCGGTGTCGACCGGCTCCGGCAGCTCGCCGACGAGCCGCTCGACGAGATCGTCGCCTACGGCGAACGTCGGATGCGGGCCGCCCTGGATGACTTCCCCGACGGCACCTGGACGTTCGAAGACACGATCGACTCCACCGGCGCCGGCCCCGATCAACGGCGGCCGGCGCGTGTCGCCCTCACGCTGACGATCGCCGGAGACACCGCCACGTTCGACTTCACTGGCACGGACGAGCAACGGCGGGGCAACGTGAACGCCGTCGAGGCGGTGACCGTGAGCGCCGTGGCCTTTGCCCTGCGGTCGGCTACCGATCCGACGATCCCGGCCAACGGCGGCGCCATGCGGCCGGTGTCGATCGTCGCACCGGCCGGCACCCTGGTGGCTGCCCGCCCGCCGGCCGCGGTCGGCGCGGGCAATGTCGAGGTCAGCCAGCGCGTCGCCGACGTCTGCTTCGGCGCGCTGGCCCAGGCCTGCCCCGACCGGGTCGCCGCCGCCGGCCAGGGCACGATGAACAACCTCCTCATCGGCGGCGACGGTTGGGTGTACTACGAGACGATCGCCGGTGGCCAG